>JAGVII010000638.1 GCA_020056155.1 Afipia sp. | reverse complement strand
TTGCCGGATGAACAAATTCTTGAGGCGTTCGTTCACGCCGCAAGTGCCATCACTGGATGCAAAGTCTGATCTCACAGGCTGGAGGATAATGGTGACACTAGACGAGTTTGTCGATGAAACGATCAAGCAAGCATCTGCTAAAGGGTATGTGCCTACAACCTTTATGAACATGCGCCAGAAATACGGCACGGTTCAAGCAATCAAGCGACTGGTCGAAACTAGTGAGCCGCAAAGCGGCTTCCGGCGCTTGCAGACGATGGGAATGAAAGTGTGGACGTTGGAGGCCGCAGTAGTGAAGTTTCCTGGCGACTTTCCCGATCCAAAAACACAAGCGTATGCGCAGAGCCGCCTAAGCGGGCTTTTTGACAAGTAATCTTTTCCTCGCTTTGTAAGCTAACATCGATAGAAACCCGGCGCTTTTGCTCTTGCAGGAGCTGTCAAGCCCGTCCCGGTTTTGTAAGTCAACGTTGACTTATCTTTTGGCCAGCATCGCTTGTGCCGAGAATCCGAATATGAAAATCTCCTTGTCCCTCATCTGACCCTGCTTCTTGAAGGACCGGCAATGGACAAGAAAGCCCTGCGTGAAGAGACCGAGCGGCTTGTTCGCGAGGCGATGGAGCGCAAGGCCCTTGTGGTCAAGCAGGGCAATACCCGCATCGAGGCAACATGCGGCAAATGCGGCAAGGCCAACCGCGTCTCGGCGGAGAAGGGCACGACCCGCGTCAAGTTCGTCTGCAAGGAGTGCGGCCACAAGCAGGAGACGCTTTGACGCCGCCTTCCGCCGCTGTCCCTCTCACCACAAATTCAACACGAAGACCGGCAACACGACGCGCATGACACACGAGCGGACAGTTGAAGGCGTCAATCGCGGCCATGCGCGGCGGCAGCGGGCAGGCTTGCTGCGTCTCGCCGTGCTGGGCGCGCTGGCGACCGGCCTCGGCGCATGCGCAAGCGGCGGCGAGTCGCCATTCGGATCGAGTGTGTTCGTCGATCCCGCCAAATACGATCTCTACGACTGCCAGCAACTCGCCACGGCGCGCAAGAGTACCAACGACCGCGTGGTCGAACTCGAGGGCCTGATGGCCAAGGCGGAAACCGGCGCGGGCGGGGCGCTCGTCTCGGGCCTCGCCTATCAGACCGACTACCGCGCGCAGCGTGCGCAGCGCGATGCCATCGATGCGAAGCTCGCCCGCCACAACTGCAGCGCCGAACTCGCGCCGCCTCCGGCGGCTGCGCCGGCCGCACCGAAACGCCGGCGCTAGATCGTCATTGCGAGCCAACGGGTCCGCGCCAAGAGCGCGTTTACGCGCGTCTTTGACGCGCTATGGCGCGGCCCGATGATAAACTCCGCGAAGCAATCCAGAGCAATCTCACAAGGGCTGGATTGCTTCGTCGCAAGTGCTCCTCGCAATGACGGCATTTTTCCGCGGATGGCCTTTGCTCAATACTTCGCGATTCAGTTCATTCGCCAGTCGTAGATCCAGTTCTGCCTCGACAGCAGACGCGATCCGCCCAGCATCCTGATGACCTGATCGCGTGCGAAGCCGACCGGCCCGCCGAGATGATAGGTCTGGCCGTTCTTGCGGGCCGTTCGCTGGACGCGCGTGACGCGCGGCGCGCGCTGGCGGGCGTATTGCGTGAAGGCCGCCGATGGGTTCGCTGGCGAGGCTTCCAGGCATTTCGCGATCACGGCGGCGTCCTCGATCGCCATGCCCGCGCCCTGGGCGGCGAACGGCAGCATGGCGTGCGAGGCATCGCCCAGAAGCGCGATCGGTCCCTTGTTCCAAACGCCGCCGTCGCGCATGGCGAACAGCGCCCACTTCCGCCAGCCGTCGACCGCGCCGATCATCATGCGCGCGGCGATCGGCCAGTGCGGGTCCGCGAAATGATTGGCGATTTCGACCACGTCGCCGGGCTCGCTCCAGCCCGGTCTGTTCCACTTGCCCGAAACGATGGCGACCATGTTGATGCGCTTGCCGCCCGACATCGGATAGGCGACCAGATGCGCGTTCGTTCCCATCCAGAGCTGCACGCGCTGCGTCATGAATCCGCGCGGCAGCTGCGCCGCGTCGACGGTGCCGCGCCACGCGATGCTGCCGGTGAATTGCGGCTGCGCCTCGGGGAAAATCTGATGGCGGACGCTGGACCAGACGCCGTCGGCCCCGATCAGCGCCAGAGCCTGCTCCTGCTCCCGCGCGGTGACGCGGCGCTGAACCACGGTGACGCCTTTGGGGTAGACGGCGACGTCCTCGAACTGCGCGCCGAGCCGCAGGTCGATATCGGGATGGCTGCTCACGCGTGCCAGCAGCGCGGATTGCAGGTCCGCACGGCGAACGATCCAGTAGGGTGCGCCATAACGCAGGGTGGCGGCTTCGCCGAGCGGAATCCGGCCGATTTCCCTGGCCGTCCGGGCCGTCATGATACTGATCGACTCGGGCGCGATCACGTGGGGCGCAAGCAGCGGTTCGAGACCGAGATCGATCAGGATGCGGCTGGCATTGGGCGACAGTTGCAGCCCGGCGCCGGCCTCCTCGAGTTTCGCGGTGCGCTCAAGCACGATGATGCGAAAACCGCGCCGAGCGAGCGTCAGCGCGGCCGTCAGTCCGCCGATACCCGCACCAGCGACAACGATGGTGCGTGAATCGGCCACGGGTTTTTCAGGCGACCTTGTCCTTCAACACGCATTCCGGAGGGCGTGCTTCGCCGGCCTTGAGGTCGGCGGCATAGCGATACAGCGTCGAGCAATAGGGGCAGATGATCTCGTTGTCGTCGCCGAGGTCGAGGAATACGTGCGGATGATCGAACGGCGGATTCGCGCCGACGCACATGAATTCCCGAGAGCCAATTTCGATGATGGCCACGCCCGCATCGTTATGAAAGTGAGGGACGACGTGATCCGCCATAGCAATCTTACCCCAATCCTGGTCTTGCGCGTTTGTCCATAGCCCGGCGCACAGCGGCGACGCGGCCGCTGCCGTTCATCATACCGAGCGATATGACTTATTCCTAGTTCCTAGATGGCGGCGCTGGATTCGTCCAATTCGCCACAGTGTCAGCATGTGAATTCGACACAATCCTGCCGTCTTGGGAAAGCCCTTCTTTCGTTGGGGAGGTTGTGTCCGAAAAACGGCACACCATGTCATCGGCGAGTCACGGATTCAGGCCCGTCGGCCTGATGAAAGGTTGTCCTTTGCAATGAAATCAGCCCGGCGCATCGGTTTGACGCTTGCGGGTGCGGTCGCCTCGGCGGCGGTATTTGCCGTGGTGTGGCCGCATGCGCGCGATGCCGCGGCGCTGCTTCGGGCACAGGACGATCCGGCGCAATTGTCGGACCTGCGGGTTGATTCTGCCCTGCGGCACAACGATGCCGTCATCGGGCAGGGCGT
>JAGVII010000799.1 GCA_020056155.1 Afipia sp. | reverse complement strand
GGCGCTCTTAGACGAGTTCAGCCAGATTTACGGTCGGATGAAGCGGGCTTCCTTAATGCGTTCGATGCAAATCGAGATTTAATCTACAAGACTGCTGCCAAGGTGTATGCTCGCGGCCGTAAAGGATCTTACGAATTGGTCACTGCGGACTTTTGATATCACTCCATTCGTCTGAGTTGCATCCGTCGTTCGGCTCTCGCACTCGTTTTGTATATCGTCGATGCTTTGGGTTGCTTCGGTGAAAGGCGCGGTTGCACGACAGCGGGCATTTTGTAGTCAGATTCGCTAAAAAAGATTCAGTGCGCCGATCGCGCGTAAGAAAGGTCGTTTTGAAGACATTTATTCGCCGCGTCTTCAGACGTGCGCAGCCGGAGTATCCGTGGGATAACCGCGAGCCCGTTCGCGAAGAACTCTTCAGCGTCGAGCGTATCGAGGAGCATGCACGAAGTCTCGCCATGGCGCAGCCCGTGGCGCCGCGCTCCCCGCGAGGCCATCCTCTGGCAGGCCGGCTAGCTGACAATGCTACGGCGTTGTTGGATGCTTATCGCAGGATCGCAAAGGCCATCGACGAGGGGCGCCCCATAACTCCGGCCGCGGAATGGCTGATCGACAACTATCACCTCGTCGAAAAACAGATTCGCGAAATTCGCGCAGATTTACCGCCGGGCTATTACCGACAGTTACCTAAGCTTGTCGATGGTCCATTTGCTGGATATCCGCGTGTGTTCGGCGTCGCATGGGCATTTGTCGCGCATTCTGACAGTCGCTTCGACGTCGAGATGCTGTGTCGATATGTACGCGCATATCAGGAAATTCAGCCGCTGACGATTGGCGAACTTTGGGCTATTTCCATTACGCTCCGGATTGTGCTCATCGAGAATCTGCGGCGGCTGGCCGGCCGGATTGTAGACAGTTACACCGCGCGGCAAGAGGCGGATCGTCTCGCTGACCGATTGCTGGGCGCGGGCTCGCGCGCTCCGGAGCCAGCGCCCGTGGTTCTCGTCGATCTGGAGCGCATGCCGCTTCTTGACGCTTTTGCGGTTGAGCTTGTTCATAGGCTGCGTGATCAAGATCCCAAAGTTACCCCTGTTCTTGCGTGGCTCGATGCACGGTTGGCCGCACAGGGAACGACGGCTGATATCGTGGTGCGCGATGAGCATCAGAGGCAAGGGTCTGGAGCCGTCACGGTACGCAACATCATTACAAGTATGCGCTCAATCTCGGATGTCGATTGGTCGGAATTATTTGAGCGCATGAGTTTTGTCGACGATGTGCTCGCGCCTTGCGGAGACTTCTCCGCAATGGATTTTCCAACTCGCAATCTCTATCGCAGCGCAATTGAAGAACTCGCGCGGGGATCAAACCGTGCGGAGACTGAAATCGCGCGGTGCGCCGTTCTGGCGGCGCAGCAAGCGTCGGATGACTGTAACGCCGTCGATGGCGAACGCAGAAGCGATCCCGGCTATCATCTTCTCACTGGCGGTCGCCATGCGTTCGAAAAGGCGATCGGTTTCGAGGCTCCACCACATACATGGCTTGGGCGATCGGGGCGTGCGCTGGGTATTCGCGGATACGTGGGTGTTGGCGCCATCGTGGCCGGTATCATTCTGGCTGTACCGTTACTCATACTTGCAACGAGGGGCATTGAAGGGCCATGGCTGAGCCTGCTCGGTGTTATCGGCGTTATTCCTGCAATCGACTTGTCGGTTGCTTTGGTGAATCGGATGGTCACGCGGGCTTTCGGCGCGACTCTTTTGCCTGCCCTGGAATTGCGCAACGGCGTGCCCTCGCATCTACGTACGCTCGTTGCGGTTCCTACATTGCTGACGACGCGCGCTGCGGTCGAGGAGCAGATCGAGCGGCTCGAAATCCATCATCTTGCCAGTCCGGAAGGAGATCTTCATTTCGCACTCCTGTCCGATTGGGTCGATGCCGACCACGAACATAGGCACGGCGACGAAGCCCTGCTCGCTATTGCGGTCGAAGGCATCGCCAGGCTGAACCGGCGATATGGCGCGGCACCAGGCGGCGAGCGCTTCTCGTTGCTTCATCGACGTCGGGTCTGGAATGAAAGTGAAGGGCGCTGGATCGGATGGGAGCGAAAGCGCGGCAAGCTTCATGAGTTAAATCGTCTGCTGCGCGGAGCTGCTGACACGACATTCGTTAAAACAAACGGGTCGATGCTCGCTGTTCCGGGCGGTGTGCGTTACGTCATTACCCTTGACGCTGACACGCGGCTTCCTCGGGACACGGTGCGGCGGTTGATTGGCAAGATGGCCCATCCCCTCAACAGGCCGCGTTTCGATCCTGTTCTGGGCCGCGTCGTCGAGGGATACGCCGTGTTGCAGCCGCGGGTGACCCCATCGCTGCCGGTTGCCCGGGAAGGTTCGCTATTTCAGCGCATCTTCTCGAGCATGAACGGCATCGATCCTTATGCGTCGGCAATCTCCGACGTGTACCAGGATCTGTTTGGTGAAGGATCATATGCCGGCAAGGGCATTTACGATGTGGATGCTTTCGAGGCTGCACTCGCAAATCGCGTGCCGGACTCCACCCTGTTAAGCCATGATCTATTTGAGGGGGTATTCGCCCGCGCCGGTCTTGCTTCCGATGTTGAGGTTGTTGAAGAGTTTCCTGCTCGCTACGATGTCGCGGCGTCGCGTCACCATCGCTGGTCGCGCGGTGACTGGCAGCTCCTGCCGTGGATTTTCGGTCACGGCCCTTTCGTCAGCGCAGATCGCAAGCGCAGTGCAATCCCGGCCATGGGCCGCTGGAAAATGTTCGACAACCTGCGTCGGACCTTGTCCGCGCCATCTGCGGTTCTTGCTCTGCTGACGGGATGGACCTTGCCACTGGATTCCGCGGCTGTCTGGACCCTGTTTGTCCTCACGACAATTGTGTTGCCGACTTTAATCCCGGTCGTCACCGCGCTCTTTCCCGGGCGGCCTGGTGTCTCGATGCGCAGCCATATCGGAGCGCTTGGCGCAGATATTCGTCTCGCATTTGCTCAATCCGCACTTCTCATTACTTTGCTCGCGCATCAGGCGTGGTCGATGAGCGATGCGATCGCGCGAACTCTTGTTCGGCTTTTTATCACACGCCGTCATCTCCTCGAATGGACACCCGCGGCGCAGGCGGCGATTGGAGCACAGCCTGGTCTTCTCGGGTTCTACCGCCGGATGGATGGCGGAGTCGTTATTGCTGTTCTGGCTTTGATTGTTTCCGCGGCTTCAAGCGAAGGGACATGGCAGTTTGCGCTGCCCTTCGCGGTGTTATGGGGGGCATCGCCGGCAATCGCGCGCTGGACCAGCCAATCGCCTCTCGTCGCGGGCCGGCTATCGATATCCGATAATGACGCCAACGCTCTTCGTCTGACGGCGCGTCGGACGTGGCGATTCTTTGAGACTTTCGTGACACCGGCCGACAACATGCTGCCGCCGGACAATTTCCAGGAAGATCCTGC
>JAGVII010000666.1 GCA_020056155.1 Afipia sp. | reverse complement strand
GCGCGACGTCGACGCCCATCGCCGAGGCCGCGATCTCGTTGTCGCGGATCGCCATGAAGGCGCGGCCGGAGCGCGACCGCAACAGGTTCACCGAGGCGATGTAGATCCCGATCGCGATCACCAGCGTGAAGTAATACAGCCACATGTCCTGCGACATCTTCAGGCCGAACGGAGCGTCCGGCTTGGTGATGACGAGGCCCTGCACGCCGCCGGTCCAGTGTTCGAACGCACCGAGCTTGAGCAACTGGGGCATCGCCACCGCGAGCGCGAACGTCGCGAGCGCGAGGTAGACGCCCGAGAGCCGCAGCGCCGGGAAGCCGAACAGGAAGCCGAAGAGGAAGCAGATGATGCCGGCGGCCGGCAGCGTCAGCGCGTAGTTGACGCCCATATGCTCCATCATGATGCCGGCGGTATAGGCGCCCACTGCGTAGAAGGCGCTTTGGCCCAGCGAGAACTGCCCGCTGCCGCCGGTCAGGATGTTGAGGGCCAGGATGGCGATGGCGTAGATCAGCACCATCGTCATCTGGAAGATGATGAAGTTCTTCACGAACAGCGGCGTGAGAACCAGCAGTGCGAGCAACACCAGTGTTGCGGTGGTGCCGACCGTCATCGTTTTCTTCGGCTCGGCATCGATCGCCGCAGGTGTGGAGACTGAGTCCTGAACTGTGCTCATGATTAAACTCGCTGTACGATGGCGCGGCCAAGCAAGCCGGACGGTTTGATGACAAGCACGGTGATGATCAGTGCCAGCGCAATGGGCAGTTTCAGTTCATTGCCGACACCCGGAATGTAGGTGCCGACAAGGTTCTCGAAAATGCCGACCAGGAAGCCGCCGATCACCGCGCCGAGCGGGCTGGAGAGGCCGCCGAGCACCGCGGCCGCGAAGCCGTAGAGCAGGATGCCGCCCATCATGTTGGGCTCGAGGAACACCACCGGAGCAATCAGCATTCCGGCGATGGCGCCGATGGCGCTCGCCATGCCCCAGCCGAGCGCGATCATCCAGCTGGTGTTGATGCCGACGAGGCGCGCGGATTCAGGCAACGAGGCCGCCGCCCGCATCGCAAGGCCGATACGGGTGTAGCGGAAGAAGAAGAACAGCAGGGTCAGCAGCAGCAGCGTGACGCCGATCATCCCCGCCTGATGGGTCGAGATCAGCTGGCTGCCGAGGAAGCCCGATGAACCGAACGGCGAGGGGAACTGCTTGATCGTGAAGTCCCAGGTCAGGCCCGCGACGCTGTTGAGGATGGCGAACAGCGCGATGAAGCCCGCCACCTGCGCCAGGATGGGCGCGTTGGTGAGCGGTTTGAACAGCGCGCGTTCGATGATGATGCCGCCGGCGAACGAGATGGCGAGCGTCAGCAGGAAGGCGGGCCAGAAGCCCAATCCCCACTGCATCAGCTGCCAGGCGATGAAGGTCGAGAACATCGCCATTTCGCCCTGGGCGAAGTTGAGGTGGTCGATCGCCTGGTAGATCATGACGATGGCCAGCGCCATGCACGCATAGATCGCGCCTGTGGCAATGCCAGCCAGGACTTGGTTGGTAAATAGTTCCATGGCTGTGTCCTCAGTATCCGAGATAGGATTTGCGGATGTCTTCGTTGTTCGCGATTTCCTTCGCGCTTCCCGACATCACGATGCGTCCGGTTTCGATCACATAGGCCTTTTCCGCGAGTTCAAGCGCGAGCTGGGCGTTCTGTTCGACCACCAGGATCGTCACCTTGTCCTCGCGGTTGATCTTGGCGAGAATCCCGAACAGGTCGCGCACCACCAGCGGCGCGAGGCCGAACGACGGCTCGTCGAGCAGCATCAGCCGCGGACGCAGCATCAGCGCGCGGGCGACCGCGAGCATCTGCTGTTCACCGCCCGACAACGTGCCGGCCTGCTGGGTGTGACGCTGCTTGAGCACCGGAAAGTGCCCGTACATCCGTTCGATGTCGTCCGGAATGTTCTTGGTGTCGCTTCGCGAGATCGCGCCGAGCTGCAGGTTTTCCTCCACCGTCATGTTGGTGAAGGTGCCGCGGCCCTGCGGAACGTGGGCGATGCCGAGGCGGACGATGTTCTCGGTCGACTGTCCGGTCAGCGGCTTGCCTTCGAACTCGATATTGCCGGTCGAGCGGATCATGTTGCAGATCGCGCGCAGCGTCGTGGTCTTGCCGGCGCCGTTGGCGCCGAGCAGCGTGGTCACGCTGCCTTCGTTGAGCGAGAATTCAAGGCCGTGAAGGGCCTGGATCTGGCCGTAATAGGCGCGCAGATCCTTGATTGCCAGCATGGTCATTGGTCCTTGCTCCCCAGGTAGGCCTTGATGACGTCGGGGTCGGACTGCACCTGGGACGGGGTGCCTTCAGCGAGCTTCTTGCCGAAATTCAGCGCGACGACGTGGTCGGCGATTTTCATCACGAGGCCCATGTGGTGTTCGACCAGCAGGACGGTGATGTGACGCTGATCGCGGATGCGGCAGATCAGGTCGCCGAGGACATAAACTTCCTCGTGGTTGAGGCCGCCTGCGGGCTCGTCCAGCAGCAGGATCTTCGGCTCG
>JAGVII010000845.1 GCA_020056155.1 Afipia sp. | reverse complement strand
GACGGCTCGCTCGATTTCGTCGATCGCGCCAAGTACATGATCAAGACTGGCGGCGAAAACGTTTATCCAGCCGAGATCGAGCGCGTTTTGATGAGTGATGCAGGGATCACCGAGGCCGCGGTTGTGCGTGTCCCCGATGTGAAATGGGGTGAAGTTCCCGTGGCATTCGTGTCGCGCCGCGACACCACGGTCACCGAGGCGGACCTGTTTGCTCTGTGCCGGCGCGATCTTGCCGGATACAAATGTCCCCGGCAGTTCCGGTTCATCGATTTTTCGGAATTTCCGCGGTCCACCAGCGGCAAGGTTCAGCGCCACGAGCTCGAAGCCAGGCTGGCGGGCGAAAGGCAACGGGTAAACAGCTAATACGGACACGCCCATTAGCTCTTCGCGTCGCAATTTTCGTCGAACGAAAACTGCTCGCGGCAAGGCACCGCAATCGGAGACGGAAACATGAATGTCGAAGAAGCCATTTTGACGCGGCGCTCGGTCAGGCGATTTCTTCCCAAGCCGGTTCCAGAACCGGTCGTGCGAAAAATCATCGAGGTCTCGGCGCGTGCGCCAAGTGGCCACAACATCCAGCCGTGGAAGGTCTACGCGATCGCGGGCGAGGTGAAGGATCGGCTCTGCGCGGACATCCTGAAAGCTGCCGAAACTGAACCGGACAAGCATCGGCCGGAATATGAGTATTATCCGACCGAATGGCACGAGCCCTATATCGGGCGTCGGCGCGAGCTCGGCTACGACCTTTACGCAAAGCTTGGCATTGCTCGCGACGACGTTGCCGCACGCACATCGCAGATGAACCGCAACTATCTTTTTTTCGACGCCCCGGTCGGACTTTTCGTGACGATGGACCGCCGCTTGAACACCGGCAGCTATATCGACATGGGTATGTTCTTGCAGAACATCCTGCTCGCCGCGCGCGGTCATGGCCTGCACACCTGTGGCCAGGCCGCGTTCACCTGGTACCACGACATCATCCGCAAGCATCTTTCGTTTGACGACACCGAAATCCTGATTTGTGGCGTGGCGCTGGGTTACGAGGACACGACTGCGCCCGAAAACAAGCTCGTCACCAGGCGGGTGCCAGTCGATACCTACGCCAAGTTCTTGGGATTTTCCGGCGGCAGCACGGGCGTCGCCTCGGCACGCACGACGGCCGGAAACTGACCTTCACGCATCACGCCGGGCGGAGACCAAATGCTTTCCATTCGTAAACAAACGCTACGTGGCAAGGTCGCGGTAATCGGTATCGGAATGTCGCCGGTTGGTAAGGTGCCGGGAAAGAGCCCGTTATGGCTCGCCGCCGACGCCGCGAAGAAGGCGCTGGCCGATGCCGGCATCGGGAAAAACGAGATCGACGGCGTGCTGTCGAGCCATGCCTTCGCTTCTCCCTTCCATCGCTTCAGCGTTGCGTTCAGCGAGTATTTAGGTATTCAGCCGACCTTTTCGAACACGCTTCAGGTATCCGGCGCGACGGCGGCGACGATGTTCAATATTGGCGCCGCTGCCATTCATGGCGGCCTCGCCGAGGTCGTACTCGTGGTCGGCGGCGACAGCCTGCTGACCGGCCTGACGCCGGATCTGGCGCTGCGCTCGATGACGGAAAGCCGTGATCAGCAATACGAGATGCCGTTCGGCATTCCTGTCGCGAATACCTTTGCCATGACGGCACACCGGCATATGAAGGATTTCGGCACCACACCGGAACAGTTGGCGGAAGTCGCCGTGGTCCAGCGGCGTCATGCTATGCGCACGCCCGGTGCGCAGCAGACCAGCCCGATCACGGTGGACGACGTGCTAAGCTCAGCTATGGTGACGACGCCCTACCACAAGCTCGATTGCTCGCTGATATCGGATGGCGGCGCGGCATTCATTCTGACATCGGCCGAACATGCCAAGGCGCTCGGCATCAAAAGCCCGATCTACATTCTGGGCGGCGGCGAATGCTACACCCACGAACATATTTTCCTGATGCCCTCGCTGACCGAAACCGGCGCGGTCGCGTCGAGCCGAAAGGCTTACGAAATGGCCGGCTATGGCCCCAAGGACATGGACGTCGCCGGCGTCTATGACTGCTTCACCGGCACCGTCATCATGATGCTGGAAGATCTCGGTTTTTGCCCGAAGGGCGAAGGCGGCCGTTTCGTCGCGGACGGCCATATGACCTATGGCGGCCAGATTCCATCGAACACCCATGGCGGATTGTTGTCGTTCGCCCATTCGGGAATGCCGGGATCGCTGTTCCATTTTCATGAGGTCATCGCGCAGTTGCGCGGCCAATGCGGCGAACGCCAGGTGCCGGGCGCGGAACTCGGGCTGGTGCACAGCCTCGGCGCGGGTTTCGCAACCAATGCCACCACCATTCTGGGCACGGAGAACACGCTGTGATCTCGTCCGAAGACGCCATGAAGAAGCCGGTGCCGACGCCCGACGCGGATTCCGCCGCCCTCTGGCGCGGCCTGCACGACGGCGTGCTGCTGCTGCAGCACTGCGCCGATTGCGGCCACGTGCAATATTACCAGCAGGCGATGTGCCGGCAGTGCGGCGGCGAAAATCTTGCCCATCGACCGGCAAGCGGGCGCGGCAAGGTACATTCCTTCAGCGTGGTACAGCGCGCACCGGGACCCGCTTTCAAAACCGATCTGCCCTACGCTGTTTTGTTGATCGATCTGGAGGAGGGCCCGCGGATGATCAGCACCTATACCGGCGGCAAGCCCGAAGAGGTCACGTTCGACATGGACGTCATGCTCGTCTGCGAAAAAATCAGCGAGGAAGTGACGCTGCCGCGCTTCCGGCGGGCTTAGCCTGACAGGCGAGCAGCTACATCCGGAACACCCCGAATCTCGTCGGCTTGGCAGGCGTCCGGCCGGCGAGGTCGAGCAGCAGCGCCATCACCTCGCGGGTCTCCGCAGGTTCGATCACCATATCGCACCACAAATGGCGGGCGTAGTTATAGGGATCGGCGAACGCCTCGAAGTCCCTCAGGATCGGCCGCTTGAACTCTTCACGTTCTTCGTCGGTCCAAGAACTGCCTTCGCGCTGATGGATATTGTCGCGCACCATCGTTAGCGTTGTCGCCGCCTGCTCCGGTCCCATCAAGGCGGCGTGGGCGCTTGGCCACATCAGGGTAGCGTTTGGTTTGAACGCGCGGCCTAGCATTGCGAAATAAGCCGCGGCATAAGAGCCGCC
The DNA here is from genome assembly GCA_020056155.1 of Afipia sp. Lineage (GTDB taxonomy): Bacteria > Pseudomonadota > Alphaproteobacteria > Rhizobiales > Xanthobacteraceae > Afipia. Next base: position 9,394 of record JAGVII010000845.1, on the reverse strand, counting down.
GGTAATGATAGTGTATTTCGGCACATCGGCGCAGGCCATCGCGGTCATGAACTTGGCTCCATGCTTGGCAATGCCCTGACGCTCGACTGCGGACCCGACCATAAAGCCGGAGACATCGACCAGGAACAGCAACGGAATGTCGCGCTTGCAGCAAAGTTCGATGAAGTGCGCCCCCTTGACCGCGCTTTCCGAAAACAGCACGCCGTTATTGGCCAGGATGCCGACCTCGAAACCGTGGATGCGGGCAAATCCGCATAGCATGGTTTCGCCGTGAAGATGCTTGAAGTCTTGAAAGCGGCTGCCGTCGATGAGGCGCGCCAGGATCTCCCGGTTGTCCGTTGGGATGCGCCGGTTAGCGCTGACGATTCCATAGATTTCCTCGACCGCATGGCAAGGCGGTTCGCCCTGCTCGACCGTCCAGCGCAATCGCGGCGGCTCTCCCAGGTTGGCGACGATATTACGCACGATCGCCAGCGCGTGGCTGTCATTCTCGGCGATATGGTCGGTGACGCCGCTGATCCGGCTGTGCATCTCCGCGCCGCCGAGCGGTTCGATCTCGATGGTCTCGCCGGTCGCGGCAAATACCAGTTGCGGGCTGCCGAGAAACATCGCGCCCTGGTCGCGTACGATCACCACCTCGTCGCACAGCGCCGGAATGTAAGCGCCGCCCGCGGTCGAAGGGCCGTGAACGACGGCGATCTGCGCGATATTCTCGGCCGACATCTTTACCTGATTGTACATGATCGATCCGGCCTGCCCTTCGTCCGGAAAGATATTGGCGATGTCCGGCAGGAAGCCGCCACCTGATTGCACCAAGGTGATGCAGGGCAGCCGGTGTTGCCACGCAAACAACTGGGCGCGGGTATGCTTCTTCGTTGTCATGCCGAACAGCGTCCCGCCCTTCACTGTGGCATCGTTGGCGATAAGCATGCAACCGCGCCCGCAGACCTGTCCGACGCCCGTGATAATTGTCGCGCCCGGCGGCACGCCGTCGTACATCCCCTCGCCCGCCAGGTGGCCGAACTCGAGAAACGGCGAACCGGGATCGATCAGCGCCGCGATGCGTTCGCGCGGCAGCAGCTGGCCGCGCGATTTATGCAAGGCGCGAGCCTTGGCGGAGCCGCCCTGATTGGCCTCGGCCCGACGCCTTTGGAGATCGGCGATCCGCGCCAGATAATGAGCGCGATTGAGCTTGAACTCGTCCGACCCGGTCGCGACAGCGGATTTCATCGCGGTCAATTGGCTATTCCCCAAAACTGATCACAAGCCAGGAAATGCGGGCTCGACGGTCTTCATTATTTTCTAACATTCGTTCGTTTTCGAACGATTGTTAGGTTGAAATCCTAGCCGCTTCTGCCTAAAGATAGCAAGCAATTGATGCTGCCGACCGACAGCCGGCCGCCTCGCAAACAATAAACTCGACGGTGTTCCCGAGAGGGTTTCGAATTCTCAACTTAGAACAACGCGGTTTCGGCCGGCGGCGGAGTTCCCACATGGACTTTGATCTTACGCACGAGCAGCGGCAAATCTACGAATACGGCGATATGGTTGCGAAGCAATTCGATCGCAAATACTGGATGGAATGCGCCGACAAGCACGTATTCCCCCAAGCCCTTTACAGCAAGGTTGCGGAGGATGGCTTCGTCGGAACGATGGTGCCTGAGGAATACGGCGGCTCGGGACAAGGCATGGTCGAGATGCACCTGTTCCTTGAGGGCTTGTCAAACAATGGCATTCCACTGCTAAACCTCGTCGTCGGCGCGGCAATGAGCTTGGGATTCATAGCCAAATACGGCAGCGAAGCGCAGAAATTGCGCTATCTGCCCGATGCGTGTGGCGGCAAGACGCGCTTTTGCTTCGCGATCACCGAGCCTGACGCGGGAACCAACACGATTCGTACTTCCACGATAGCAAAGAAGCGTGGCAATCGCTTCGCGCTGAGCGGTCAGAAGACATTTATCACCGACGCCGATGGCGCGGACTACGCGCTGGTGGTGACGCGAACGACAGCGCATACCGAGGTTCAGAAGAAAACCGATGGCTTCACCCTGTTTGTGGTCGACCTGAAAGCCAAGGGCGTGCAGAAGCAATACATTCCAGTGAGCATTCCGGCCCCGGAAACACAATGGCAGCTGTTTTTCGACGAAGTCGATCTTGGGCCGGAGGACATTGTTGGCGAAGTCGACAAGGGATTCGGCATTTTGTTCAAAAGCCTTAATCCCGAACGCATTCTTGTCGGTTCGATTTCCTGCGGTCTCGGCCGCTATGCCCTGAACCGGGCAGTCGAATACGCCAAGGAGCGGCGGGTTTTCAACAACGTGCCGATCGGATCTTATCAGGGCTTGCAGCATCCCCTGGCCAGCGCCCGCACCGATGTCGAATTGGCATCGCTGATGACACTAAAAGCCGCCTGGATCTTCGATCAGGGCCGCGAAGCCGGCGAATTCTCCAACATGGCAAAACTTGCCGCAGCCGACGCCGGCATCAAGGCGGTGGACACCGCGCTGCAATGCTTCGGCGGCAACGGGTTCACCAAGGAGTACGGCATCTTCGATATCTATCCGCTGGTGCGGCTGTTGAAGACCGCGCCGCTCAATCGCGAAATGATTCTCAACTACATCGGCGAGCACGTGATGGGCTTGCCTCGCAGTTATTAGAGCAAGACCCGGAACGGTGAGGCGCGATTCTACCGGCGATTCGTCTTCAATTGTTCAGAGATCCCCCCAAAGAACGAGGTTGTCTGCAATGGCTCTCATGAAGTCCGATGTGTCCGCTGCGAGCGAAGAGTATCGCCGTAACCGGGACGCTTACGGCTTGAGAATCGCCGATCTGCATGAGCGCCGGGCAGCTGCAATGGTCGGCGGTCCGGAACGGGCGCGGCTGCTGCACAAGGAGCGCAAGCAATTACTGCCTCGCGAACGGATCGCTGCGCTAATTGATCCCGGCTCGCCGTTCCTCGAATTTTGCCAGTTCGCGGGCGAAGGCATGTATGACGGCGTGCCGCCCGGCGGCAGCATCGTCACCGGCGTTGGAATGGTGTCGGGCCGCGCCTGCATGCTGATCGCCAACGACGCCACGGTCAAAGGCGGCACCTACTACGGGATCACCTGCAAGAAGCACGTCCGCGCACAGAAATTCGCCTGGCAACACCGCCTCCCCTGCGTCACCATGGTGCAATCCGGCGGCGCCAACCTGCCGGACCAGCCCAACATTTTTCCCGACGACGGACAGTTCGGATCGATCTTTTACAACCAGATCCGGATGTCGAGCGAGGGTATCGCGCAGATCGCAATCGTCCACGGGCCCTCGACCGCCGGCGGCGCTTACATGCCGGCGCTCTGCGACGAGACCGTCATCATCCGCAATCAGGGCGCCATGTTCCTGGGCGGACCACAACTGGTCTATGCCGCGACCAAGGAAGAAGTCGGCGTCGAAGCGCTCGGCGGCGGTGAAATGCATAGCCGCGTCAGCGGCGTCACCGACCATCTGGCGGAAAGCGACAGCCACGCGATCGCGATTACCCGCGATATCGTCGCCAATCTCGGTGACATTCCCATGCAACGGTGGAACGTGGCGCCACCGCGAGAGCCGCGCTTCGACCCCAAGGATATTTATGGGCTGATCAGCACGGACCCGCGTATCCCCACCAACAATCGAGAGATTGTTGCGCGGTTGGTCGATGGCAGTGAGTTTCACGAATTCAAGCCGCTATATGGCGAGACGCTGATCACCGGCTTTGGCCGCATAATGGGCTTCGAGATCGGGATTCTCTGTAACAACGGGGTGCTGTTTTCCGAATGCGCGCTGAAGGCGACTCACTTCATCGACCTCTTCTGCAAGCGCAATATCCCGCTGCTGTTCATGGCCGACGTCACCGGCTTTATGGTCGGGCGCGAGGCGGAAGAAGGCGGCATCGCCAAGCACGGCGCAAAGATGATCACCGCAATGGCCAGCGCCAACGTGCCGAAATACACGCTGATCATCGGGAATTCCTACGGAGCCGGCTATCTGGCGATGTGCGGCCGTGCCTTCAAACCTCATGCGATGATGATGTGGCCGCACGGGCGCTCCGCGATCATGGGGCCGGATCAGGCCGCCAACACGCTCGCGATGGTCAAGGACGATATCCACAAGCGCGATGGCACGAGCTGGACCGACGAAGAGCGCGAGGCTTATCGCGCTCCGGTTCGCAAGACTTTTGAGGATTTTGCGAACGCCTACAACTTCGCGCGCAACACCTGGTGTGACATGGTGATCGATCCGCTCGAGACCCGCCACGTGATGGCCCTCTTGCTTGATCTCGCCGGCCGTCTGCCACAGCAGGAAACAGACTTCGGCGTGTTCAGGATGTGATGACAGAGGATATCGTTCCGTGTTCAAGAAAATCCTGATTGCCAATCGCGGCGAGATCGCCTGCCGGATCGCGCGAACCTGCCATCGGCTCGGGGTCGCGGTTGCCGGCATTCACTCCACAGCCGACGCCGACGCCTTGCATGTGAAGATGATCGGCGAATCCATAGAGATTGGAGGCGCCGCCGCGTCCGACAGCTACCTGCGGATCGATGCGGTGATTGCCGCAGCGAAAGCGACCGGCGCCCAGGCCATCCATCCCGGCTTCGGATTTCTGGCCGAGAACGCCACGTTCGCCCGCGCCGTCGAGGCGGCAGGTCTGGTTTTTATCGGGCCGACGCCGGACGTGATCGAACGGCTCGGCGACAAGGCCTCTGCCAAGAAAGAGGCTGAGGCGGCCGACGTGCCTATCGTCCCCGGCAGCAAGAAGCCCAGTGAGGATGCTGCCGAGATCGCCCGGATCGTCCAGGAAGTCGGGCTTCCGGTGATGCTGAAGGCAGCGGCCGGCGGCGGCGGCAAGGGTATGCGTGCCGTTTCCGATCTCGATGGCCTTGCCAATGAGATCGAATCGGCCATGCGTGAGGCGAAGAATTCGTTCGGCTATCCCGGACTGATCGTCGAAAAACTGGTCGAACGCGGGCGCCATATCGAAGTGCAGATCGCCGGCGATGGCAAAGGCAACGTGCTTCACCTGCTCGAGCGTGAATGTTCCCTGCAGCGCCGTCACCAGAAGCTCATCGAGGAAGCCCCTGCCGTCAATCTCGCCGCAACGCTTCGCGACAAAATGGCCGCCGACGCGGTGCGGCTCGGCAAGCGCCTGAACTATCGCGGGGTCGGCACTGTCGAATTCATCCTGAGCGGAGACACCTACTATTTTCTGGAAGTAAACCCGCGTCTCCAGGTCGAGCACCCCGTGACCGAGATGGTCACCGGCATCGATATTGTCGAGGTGATGCTCCGCATCGCCGCCGGAGAAGGGCTGCCGTTTACACAAAATGCGGTGACATGTAGCGGGCATGCCGTCGAGGTGCGCATTTGTGCGGAGGATCCGGCAGATAATTTTCTCCCTTGCACGGGAGACCTCGCTTACGTCAAATTTCCCGCCGACGGCGTTCGCGTCGAGACGGGCGTCGAAAGCGGGTCGGTAGTCACGCCGTATTACGACTCGATGCTGGCAAAACTCATTGCCCACGCCGAAACGCGCAATGAGGCGCTCGATAAACTCGAGCGGGCTCTCGACGCGACCTCGATTTTCGGAATTACGACCAATCAAGGATTTCTCAAGCGCTTGCTCGGCCTGCCAGCGACGCGCAGTGCCACCTTTTACACACGCCTGATCGACGAGCAAATCGACCAGTTGGTCGACAAGGCAAAGAATCTGGACGCCGGGGCGTTGGCGCTGGGCGCCTACTTCTGGATGATCCGGCAACGACAGCCCCTCGCAAGGGGGCCGTGGCAGTCGCGCGAAATGACTGGATGGCACATGGCCGCGGGTGGCGACGGATTGTCACCGATTCCGATCCTGCACCTCGAAACCGCGGGCGCAAGCGCGGAGATCCGATTCGCACCGCTCAAGGCCGACGGCTCGATGATTGTCGGCGTCAACGACGAGAAGCTACCGGTCAGACTCATCCCGCTCAAAGACGACTGCTTCACGGCGATTGTCGGCGCGCGGCGTGAGACGGTGCGCATTTATCAGGAAAACCAAACCATCTTTGTCCACCATCGCCGCGGCGTCCACACGCTGACGGCAATCCCCTATCTTACCTACATCAGCGCTGTCGCCGAAACCAGCGGCGAGCTGCGTGCGCCTATGATGGGCATGATCCTGAAGGTCAACGTCGCAGTCGGCGATACGATCAAGGCGGGCGATGTCGCAGCCGTACTGGAATCGATGAAGATGGAGTTGCGGATCAATTGCGAAACCGATGGCGTGGTCACGGCAGTCAATTGCCGGCCGGGCGAGACCGTCGAGCGCAACGCGGTTGTCGTGGTCGTGGAGCCAGAGCAGCAACCGTAATTCAATGACAGAACCGGGAGTGGCAAGTATGGATTTTAATCTGAAGGGCAAATCGGTCGTCGTCACTGGCGGCGGCTCCAACATCGGCCGAGCCATTGTGCTCGGGTTTGCAGCCGAGGGCGCCAACATTACGGTTGGCGATCTCGACCAGGCGCAGGCGGAGAAAGTTGCCGAACTTGCGCGGAAGAACGGCGCTGCCAGCATTCAGGTAATCAAGACCGACGTGACCGATTTCGATCAGGTAAACGCCATGTTCAAGGCCGCTACCGATAAGCATGGCACGGTCGATGTGCTCGTCAATAACGTAGGCTGGGATCAGCTGATGTTCTTTACGCAAACAACGCCCGAGTTCTGGGACAAGATTATCAAGATCAACTACGTCGGCGTGCTTAACTGCACCAAATGTGCGCTCGATATCATGATTCCGAAGGGTGCCGGCGCTATCGTGTCGATCAGTTCCGACGCAAGCCGCTCGGGCGAGCCGCGCGAGGCGGTCTATGGTGGCGTCAAGGCCGCCGTTAATTCTTTCATGAAGACCATTGCCAAAGAGAACGGCCGCTATGGCATCCGCTGCAACGTCGTTTGTCCTGGCGTCACTGTTCCCGTGGATACGGAAGAAGTCGGCGCCAACAGCATGTGGACAAAGCCAGACTCAATGTTCACGGCGGAGCAATTCGAGAAAGTCGCCAAGGCGCTGCCGCTGCGCAAGCTGGGTCGCCCAAACGATATTGCCAATGCCGTAGTGTTCCTCTCGTCCGCCGCCGCAGGTCATGTCACCGGCCAGGTCCTGTCGGTGTTAGGCGGATACACCATGATCGGCTGACGTCGGCCGTTAATTTCGCCAGAACAAAATGGAGTTCCATCGTGTCCGAAAAAGAGATCTTGTACGACGTCAAGGACTACGTCGCGACCATCACCATCAATCGGCCAAAGACCCTCAACGCCTTTACCGGCGATAACATCGTAGAGATGGAGCGGCTGATCCTCGAGGCAACCGCAGACAAAACAGTTGGCGTCATCGTCCTCACCGGCTCCGGCGAGCGCGCGTTCTGCGTCGGCGGCGACGTCAACTGGGAGAAGGACGCCGGCGGCAAGAGCGGGCTCGAAGGACTGAAATTCAACTTTAACCGCCACATCGTCGAATGCCCGAAACCGGTGATCGCGCGTGTCAACGGTTACGCGATTGGCGGCGGACACCACATCGCCTATTTCTGCGATTTCACCATCGCCGCGGAGCATGCGATCTTTGGCCAGAATGGTCCACGTGTCGGCTCCCCGGCCGGAGGCTACATCGTCTCGCACAGCGCCAATGTGCTTGGCCACAAGCGCGCGCGAGAGCTCTGGATGCTGGCGCGACGCTACACCGCCAAACAAGCGCTCGACTGGGGACTGGCCAATTCCGTCGTTCCGATGGCCGAACTTGACGTCGAGGTGCGGAAGTATTGCGACGAACTCCTGGCTTTGAGCCCCACTTGCCTGAAGATTCTGAAGCGCTCATTCTACTATCACATGGCGCCGATCATGGAGCGCGACATGGATGACCTCGTCCGCGAGGTCGCACCCGCCTATTTTACGACACAAGAACAGCAGGAAGGCGCCAATGCATTCCTCGAGAAGCGCAAGCCGGATTTCAGCGCGTTTCGCTAAAGACAGGGCGCTATAACGTAAGGGAGACTGCGATGAGACTAGGCAGCGTCAACTATGAAACTAAAGGGAAGATCGCCATCCTTACGCTGGACGAGCCGGGCAAGCTTAACGCACTCAGCACAGGCATCCGTGAGGGTATTCTGGATGGCCTGAAGAAAGTGGATGCAGACGACAACGTCCGCGTCGCCATCATCACCGGCAACGGGGACAAGGCATTTTGCGCGGGCGCCGATATTAGCGGCTTCAACTTTGATCCGGACAAAGTACGCAAGTTTATGATCGAGGCTTTGGCGGTATTAGCGGCACCGGAAAATTGCCGCAAACCCGTAATCTCCGCCGTCAATGGTATTGCGTTCGGCGGTGGCTTTGAACTCGCGATCGCTTCAGACTTTATCATCGCATCGGATCGCGCACGCTTCGCGGTACCGGAGATCAAGCTCGGACTACTGCCCGGTTTTGCGATTGTACGCCTGCACGATATGGTCGGCCGCGCCAAGGCCAAAGAAATGAGTATCCTCGGCGATCCAATCAGCGCGGATGAGGCATTCAGACTAGGCCTCGTACTACGTGTGGTTCCTCACGGCGATCTGCTCACGGACGCCCTGGCATTTGCCGAACGAATTGCATCAAAACCAAAGCTTGCGGTGCAGATGGCCAAATCGTTTTACAACCGCGGCCTCGGTGGAGATGAGATACGGCACGCCATCGATGGTTTTCCGCTCCTATTCATGCATCGAGACGCACAGGAAGGTATCGCTGCCTTTCTCGAAAAACGTGAGCCAAAATTCGAGAGTTGACAAAGCGCGCTGCGAGCGACGGCTTCGAAGACCTTCTTCGAGTGGAGCACTTTGCGGTAGATAGATCGTGCATAACATCGAGGACTCGATGCCCCTGAAAGAATTTACTTTCCTCGACGTGTACCGCCGCAATGCGGAATTTTTTCCCGACCGCACCGCGTTCGTTTTTGAAGGCCAGCGCATCACCCATCGTGAATATCTGAAAAGGGTCGAGCGGCTGGCGGCGGGCCTAGCACGCGAGGGCGTAAAATCCGGTGACCGCGTCGCCATCCTTTCGCAAAACTCGCTCGAAATGATCGATGTGATCGGAGCGGTCGCACGGCTCGGCGCGATCCTGCTGCCGGTTAATTTCCGGCTCAACGCCGAAGAAATCGGCTACGTCCTCGCCGACGGTGCGCCGGTGCTGGTTGTGGCGGGGGCAGAATACCAGGAGATTATCGCGGCTCTAAAAGTGTCGCTACCTTCGGTCCGGAGCTATTTCGGCATCGGCAAGCACGCTGCGCCGTTTGCGCCGTTCGCAGATCTTGCGGCTTCGGAGGCGTCGATGCCTGACGGCAACTTCAGCGCCGACGATGGCTTC
>JAGVII010000835.1 GCA_020056155.1 Afipia sp. | reverse complement strand
TTGCTTACCTTCTGCCATGATCCGATCGATCGGCAGATGCTCTCCGAGATAGCGCTCTGTGAAAGCAATTAAATCGCCGTCGAAGTCCGTCCACGTACCCCGCGTTTGCGGCGATGCACGCAGTTGCGCGAGCGTCGGATGCTCAATGACTTCGCCGTTTTCGTCCTTGATCGATCCACCCGAGGCGAGCCCCCAAAAATGAACCGTCTGCGGATGACCCTCGTCATCTATGATCGTCGCCGTCGTCTCGTAGGCGAAATCGACCACTTCTTCCTTACCGAACTGCCCAGGCGCCACCAGCACGGATACATCGCGGTGGTTCAACAGCTTTGGCGCCGAAGTTCCTGGATCGCGGTCACCGTCGCCTAGTGGCGACGCTAATGCCCAACCGGTCAGAATAGGCAGGACGGCGGCGCGCAGATCGTCAAGGCTGAGTGACGACAGTTGGGAGATGGTGCTCGATACGACCGTCACGAGCGAGGGGGCGAGGCTCATGGCCTCGCGAAGCGAAACGAGCGTGCCGAAACCCTTGTGATCCGGTTGAGCCGCAGCTTGTGCGGTGATCGTGATCGGCCCACCCGTGTATTTGGTGGATACGTTGTCGATATTGAACAGCACGTCACCCAGTACGCCAGTTGTGCCGTCAGTACGCGTAAATGTTCCGGTTTCGGCGATCTGGTTACCATTGACGAACAGGTCGTCTCGAGTCGTCGATGCAACAGAGATCGAGGCTATACCGAGGTCCGCAAGCGAAAATAGCTCCCCAGCATCGGTCACCGCGTCTTCGTCGAGGTCACGCCACACTTTCAGTGCTTCGAACGTGTCGGTCGCGTCTATGGTGCCGTCGCCATTGAAATCAGTGAGTCCATTGTCATTCGCATCGACCTTGCCGTCCTGATTTCCGTCGAGCGGCGCAAGTACGGAAAATCCCGACACTGCCCCGCCAAACATTTCGGTGACATCGTCGATCTTGCCGTTCCCGTTGAGATCGCGAACTAGAAAACCATCGTCCGGCCGTACCCAAGCGGTGCGTTCGGCATAGCCATCTCCGTCAATGTCGAACAGCGGAGAGATTGTCGATTGCGGTGTCATTTCCAGACCATCACCATCGAGGTCCAGCACAAGCGGATCAATGCCTTTCCAGAACTGCACGCCGAATGTCACCTTGACGATCGCACCAAGAAGCTCCCAGGTGCCCATCTGCGTCATATGCCTAGGCTTGTTCGGATCCAGCAGGCGGTAGACGCCCATTTCGTATTCGAACACACTGATCTGGCCGGGGCGCTGCTCAAACGGTGCGCTCATGCCACCAGAAGCGCCCCAGTTCAGCACATAGATCGTGCCCAAGCCGTCGACCTTTACGACCAGTTCACCCGCGTCATTAATTCCAGTCTTGAATAGCCCACCCCAAGACGTTGCCCACTGACTCTCCGACGTCTTGTAGCGAAGCCCCCCATGGAACTCGAGGATGCCACCGATCGTAATGCGATCGTCTCCGGACAGATCCGCAATGCCGATATCTCTGGAGAAGCGGATATCGTCGTGGCCGTCCTCGGTGAATATGGTTGATCCTGGCCCTGCGTTCCTGACGATATCGTCGCCAGCCCCGAGGCGAATAGTCAGGCCGGGCGTCGATACGTCCACGGTATCGTTGCCGGACGTGAGGATTACTTCCTCAAAATTGGTATAGGTAGTAACGCTGGGCCTGCTTATCAAATCCGCGAACAGGCCGCTTGACGCATACATTCCATCGTTATTCTGCTTGATGGAAACACCAGACGCTAGGCCAGAGAAATCGAGAATATCCCGATCACCGCTTGCCTGGCCGCCCGCATCAACGCGAATTTTATCACTTAGCTTCTCAAGCTCGCTGCCAACGCGCACCGTGTCCTTTGCACTCGTCAGTTCGATCTTCTCGATGCCGAGAGCCCGGTCGGTATCTATTGTCGAGGTAGAAAGCTCCAGCGTCGGAACGTTCCCACTGGCTGCGTCTGTCACTCCCTTGAGATTGAGCTGAATTCCGGTATCCGAAGCAACTTCGTAGAATATGGTATCATCGCCTTTGCCACCGGCGATAAAATCTTTGCCCACACCGCCACTAAGTCGATCATCTCCGTCCCCGCCGGCGATTAGATCGTTTCCGATGCCGCCGCGGAGAATGTCGCCTCCATTCCCACCGAAAATGAATTCGTCATCCAGGGAACCAGTTACTGTGTCAGTCGAGCCACCCGCTGCAAACAACGTTACCTTCGAGGACGGATAGCCACGATCGGCCAGTGTGGTCGTGAGAGATCCGTCGCGAGTCGCGAACACGAAGCGATCGAAAATGCTGGCATCGTCGTTGTTCCATAGCCACTTCAAGCCGCCGCGAATGTCGCTGCTGAAGGGCTGGCCGGCCGCGCCGCCGAAATAGGTAGAAAGCACATCTTTTATAATCTCTGAACGACCTACGATGTCTGTTGGAGCCGTAGAGCCAGCAGTACCGGCGCTCCAGACCACATCGCTGAAATCGATAGCAAGCGTCTTCTCATCTTCCGCTAGGGTTAGGATACCGTCTTTGACCGGGACAGATGTACTTGAGGCAAGCACCTTTTCGATCGCAAGATGTCCGGCGAACTGAACAATGATTTTTGAGATCGAGGCGGCTGCATCTTTTAGAGTTTTCGACGCATCAGCTAATGCTAAGATCGCACCAATGTCATTGGCATCATTGAAAAGCGCATGGATGCCTGTATCACCGAACGGTCGCGTACCTTCATCAATTGCTGAGTATGCAATCAGGTTCTGAAGCGCGTCAGCATACTTCTGTTGAGCTATTAGCGAGCCGTTAAGGGATTCGGCTCCGGCGGCCCGTGCGACACCCTGATCGAACAGCGCGAGCGTCAACTCCTTTCCAATCTTTAGCCAGTTTTGATTGCTCAGCTCATTGCCAAACATCATCGTAACGAGAAATGCTTGGCTATGCAGGTCGATCGGGCTGATATTTCCCGATGCAGTTCCAATAGACAGTTTGGAGAGAAGAGCTATTTCCTCCGCTGAGCGGGTAGCGATTCCGGCAATTTCGCCATCAATCCAGTAGCCTGAGATATTCGCAAAGTTTGGCTCTGGCGGCGTACCGGCACCGTAAAAGTATGCCTTAGCAGCGAGATCGAGAAAGCCGAGCGGGTCCATCGAACTATAGGTGTTCGTCGCGTTTCCATAAAGGAGCCGCGCGGCACCCATGAATCCAACATTATCAAACAGCGTTCCTTTTAGGCCATAAATCCCACTCACGAAGCCGGCAAGAGCACCGCCCAACGAATGCCCTGTTGTTTCAATAACGGCATTTGGATCTGCGGCACTTACAGCCTTATAGAAATCAGCTGCCAGCTTTGCCTGCGCGTTGTTGTAGTTTCTAAGAGCCCAAATATCCCAGTATGGAATGTCGCTGGGAACAACTCCTCCCGCCCATGTCGGCCGCAAGCCATCAGATCCGCGATAGGAGATGATCGTTTGACCGTTCCATGTATAGGCTTGGGCAAAGAAGGATGCTGCTTGAGCGTCGGTGGAATTGTCTTGTCTTATGACAGTTGCACTGCCAATTTGCGAACCGACATTGCCAAGGCCTCCGATACTCGCGTTGCTGCCGCGATTATAGGAATCCATCGCTAGAATTGCTTTGAACAGATCGGCGGAAATGGTCATAGCGCTCACCTTTCAAACAAGTGAAACTGCGGCTGGAACCGCGGCGGCATATCCCTACTAATTTTTCTTAACTCGGCTCGGTGCGTGATGAGTAGTGGAAGCTTCCGCTCAATTCCTCGCGTCACTGGTTGTCCCAATAGGCTGCCAAAGTCGAATGGCCAGAAACCAACAGGCATCAATTCCAACGATACACTTTGCAGGCGATAGCCTTGGCCAAACGCTCTATCGATTTCGTTCGGCTCAATCACCCGAGCCGATTTTGGATCATTCAAGTCACTAAAACTCACTAGAGTCGGTATCAAGCTGCCACGCACTGGCACAACGCCCGTCAATCGCTTCACATCCTTAAACGACACCTTCCGACCTGCGGCAGCGAACGCGTTCATCGCGAGCAGACTCATCCCATCCTCGTCCGAGCCATCTTTCCCGTGAGCCAAAAGCGCTATGATGTTCCGGCCCTCCGCAAGATCCATGAAAATGGCGTTGCCTTTCATGCCAATGCCACCGCCGACCGGGCCAATTGAAAATTCATCGAGGTAAACAGCCATCACATTTGATGCCGACACCACACCTCGCGGCGTAACGACCTCAAATGTCAGGCGATACTTGTGATCGGGGCGTGCGAGATAAACCCAGCCGCCAAACAAGAGCACCGCCACTGCAGCGAGAATGGCAAGCCAGGGATGCTTCATCTTCGGGCAGCCTGCAGCTGTCGGTCGCCTCTGCAACGACCAGCATCAAATTTACGTCGGCTATGAAAGAACGGCATGCAGCCTTCAGAGCGCCAAATAGAATAAGCCGCAAAATTTTCGACGGCAGGATCCACGGCGAAGTTTTCCGCGCGAGACGAATGTGTTCGCTAACAGTAGTAAACTAGGACGTCCGTACTACCAACCTCCTTCAGGCTCGCAACCTAGGGACACTCCTAGGACCCTGCATCAATATGCATCAGATTTTCAGCAGTTTTTCTGGTGCCCGCTTAACGGGATCGAAGGTGACGCTCCGTAAAGTTACATACGATTTCGAGGATTGCTTCAGCCCATCATGCGCCGATTGTTTCTGACCGTTGACGGAATCAAGATTTCAACGCTGGTTGCAGAAGGCAGCAAAGAACCGGTCTTGCTCATTCACGGCAACTCGTCGTGTAAGGAAATTTTCCACGCACAGATCAGATCGCTCGTCCGAGCCGGCTACCCCGCGATCGTGCCTGACCTTCCAGGACACGGAGAGTCCGACGACTCGAGATCGCCGCGCGCTACTTACAGCTTCCCGGGTTACGCCCACATGCTACGCAGGCTCATGAAGCAACTAGGTATTCGCAGATATCATGTTGTCGGCTGGTCGCTCGGAGGGCATATCGGTCTTGAACTCTGGTCGCGGTTTGCCGAGGTACACTCGCTTTTGATCACGGGCACACCGCCGATTTCCCTCAATCCACTCGGTGTATCGCGGGGTTTCGTGGAATCCCCAGCCATGAACCTTGCTGGAACACGCGTATTTGGCCCGTCGGAGGTTCGCGCTTACGGTAGCGCCATGCTGGGAACTCGGATCGATCTTCGCGGACACCTAGCACGGATGATCGCACGCACCGACGGGCGCGCACGCTATTGGATGGTCAGGAATGGCCTCTCTGGGCATGGCATCAACGAGGTTCGTGCGGTCCAACAATGCCCCCGGCCTCTCGCGATCGTCCAAGGCCGTCAGGACGAATTCATAAACCTCGACCACTTGGGACGATTGCAGTACAAGAACCTGTGGCTCAGGGAGCCGATCCTGCTTGACGCCGGCCATGCGCCGCACTGGCAAGTGCCTGTTCGATTCAACAGGATCCTGAAGAGTTTCCTCCAGCAAGTCCCTTGCCAAACGAGCACCACCTCGAAATCGACAACTGTTGGGCATACTTTGGGACAGCAGAAAAACTACTTGAAGTTGAAATGTTCGCCGCCATAGACTGTTCCCGTAGGAGAAAGCCAAGACTCAACCTGATCCTTCCTACGAGGTCAGTCGAACTGCATCACCGTTACCGATTTTGTTGATCAGATTTCACCAGACCATGACACGGGGCATTACGTGGTCGTCGAAGAATTTATCGCGGCAGTGGGATCGGATCGACCCTGTCGTTCAGTATATTCAACGTGCCAAACAGCCTTTTTTCTGGTCCGACACTTACGTTCTTGGAAAATTCAGCAAGGAGCAAAAGACGTTCTTTGCCGAATGCCGCGAACTCGGAGTACATTCAGGTATCACTTTTCCGATCCATGGCCCCGGTTCGGAAGTCGATCTTGTGAGCGTCAGCCTACGCAATGAGCGAAGCGCTCCTGTGCACCGCATTCCTCATCTCCACATGATCACTGCGCAGTATGTGTTGCGATATAGCGAGCTTGTTGAGAACAGAAGATCAGAGGTACCCACGCTGACATCGAAGGAGAACGAATGTCTGCGCTGGTGCAAGGAAGGTAAGACGAATTGGGAAATCGGAGAAATTCTCCGGATATCGGAGAAGACTGTTGAGTTTCACATGAGCAATGTCATGAGGAAACTAGGCACCAATAACCGCATCTCGGCAGTGGTCATAGGGATCCAGCGGGGCCTCGTTCACCTCTAGTACAGGAATGCCTCTCTCGGCGGCAGCCTCTTGAATGCAATCAGCCAGCCGAGCGAGACCGTCGTTGAATATCTCGAGGTCGATTGTGAGTGGGGCAAGTATCTTGAGAACCTCATCCCTGGGGCCGCAGCATTCGATCAGGAGCCCTCTGAACGCCGCCTTCTCCGCGACCGCATGCGCTGTCTCCGGTTCGCAGAACCAAAGCCCTCGCATCATCCCGATGCCGCGAGCGGTTACCATACTTGGCAGCAACGTCTCCATTTCGTCACACCACCGCTCCAGAATCTTCGCCCGGATAACGATGCCTCGTTGAAAATCATCATCCCAAAGATCCAGGGCAGCAGCGGCTGTCGCGAAAGCTAGAAGGCGCAGACGAAAGCCGTCTATCTCCAGCATCCGCATGTTGAAACAGCGCGATGATGGAATACTGGCAGCGATGTGCCCGTCATCCCGGCGAGAAAGCGTGGCGCGAAACACAGCCCACATGGGCGCAAACCGGGGATACTCCGTCACGCATGTATCGATTTCGGACACCACTGCCTCGGATCCCGGCGCACGGGCTGCAGCCGCGGATGTCTTCGACAATGGCCGCGAACATCATGCCCAAACACCGTGCGAATGTTGTTTCTGGAGAATTGAATGCGTTGAGATAGAGCGACGCAAGCGGCGTCATAGCGGTTTTGAGCCCCGCTCCGATCACGAGCCCGTCACGCGCGTGATCGCACTGATGATCAACAGGCTGATCAACATGATCAAAACAGTATGGCAAAGCGCTTCATCGTCACTCCAGAACAGTTGCGCAAGAGCGTCGCTCTGTCCGATCCTGTTCGGACCTTATCATTCTCTGAGGGTAGTAAATTGCAGCGAGCAGACCTGCGCTGAGCGGACATAGCGCGGCCCCTCACGCCAGCGCCGGTCAGCCCGGCGTCATCCCCCCGTGACGCATCGCGCAGGAATGCCGACATATGTTCCCGATTCGGTAATATCGGTGACCACCGCGGCTCCAGCGCCCACGATCACGTCGTCGCATATGCTTACATTGTCGATGACGACCGCACCCGCGCCGAGCATAACGTGCCGCCCGATCCGGCAACGCCCTGCGACAGTCGAGTTAACCGAGATGTGCGTGTAATCGCCGACGATGGATTCGTGATCGACGATCGAACCAGTGTTGAGGATAACGCCCGTGCCGATTTTCGCCAGCGGCCCCACATGCGCCTTCCGCGCGACGAATGTCCCCGGACCAATCTCAACCTCTATGCCTATGGTCGCATCTGGCGAGATCAGCGTCGCGAGCGGAAATGGGGCGCTGACGCATTGTTGTTCGCGAAGACCGTTATCCCCCAACGCAGAAAAAGCCCACCAGTCGCCGGCGAGATCGCGGCGCAGCTTGGCGTGAACCGGAAATCCGGCGAATGATTCGTTCGGCCTAGTTTGAGGATCAACGAACAGTAACCGTTTGACACCGGCTGCGAGAGCCACGTCACCGACGCTCCGCGCATGGCCTCCGAAGCCGAGCACAAGGAGATTATGCGGTGCGGGCGTTTGGCTCATGTCGATGCGCGCGCCGGTAGCTTGCGATCGTGGGCGTCAGCGACCGCAAGCTCATCCATGATCGCGATGTGCTCATCGACCACATCATCCCATGTCCGTTTGCTCAGCACGTCGTCGTAGAATTTTCGCTGCTTGGCGTAAAGTTCATCGCGGTTCGCAAGGGCCCACTCGATCTTATCTGCCATCGCGCGCCAGTCATAAGGATCGAACAGAGTGGCATCGCGCAACTCCGGATCGACGATGATCTCGCGTGTCACCTTGATGTCGCCCATAACGACGGGTGTCCCGACTGATAAGGCCTCGGTGAAGGTGAAAGGCATCCCACCCTCGGAGAGTGAGGGATTTACGGCTAGATCGGCAAGATTATAGCAGGCGGCAAGCTCCGCCTCGGTGAGGCCGTGCATACAAATAACATCATACTCGAGTTTGTGCTCACTGATGAAGCTCTTAATTCCGGGCATGTGATCCACGTTTCCGGTGAAGAGCAATTTACTCGCATACCGGCTTCAGGCTGACGCATTCGGCGATCTCGATGCAGCGACAAAAGCCGCCCTCGAACGAAGCAGCGGAGCCAAGTCTCGGAACGTAGTCGCCTCTCAGCTTGAAGCTCATGATCGGCGACAGACCAAGGCAGAGGCTGGCACAGTCCTGATGCGGGAGTGGAACGGCCGTCAGCATCGCGTCATGATGATGACAGATGGAATTGCCTGGAATGGGAAAACCTACAGCAGCCTTTCTGCAGTGGCCTTTGCCATGACCGGCACACGCTGGAACGGTCCCAGGTTCTTCGGCCTGCGAGACGGCACTATCGGCAAGAAACCGCGGACTGATGGATGAGCAGCCATCGCAAGACCGTTCGATGCGCGATCTACACGCGCGTTTCGACCGATGCCGGCCTGGATCAGGATTTCAACTCACTCGACGCTCAATACGAGGGAGCATCTTCATACATAAAAAGCCAGACACATGCGGGATGGACTCAGCTTCGCAAGCGGTACGACGATGGTGGCTTCTCCGGAGGATCAACCGATCGACCTGCCCTTCAACAACTCCTTGTTGATATTCAGGAAGGAAGAATCGACGTCATCGTCGTCTATAAGGTCGACCGCCTGACGAGATCATTGGCTGACTTCGCCAAGCTTGTTGAGCTTTTCGACAAGCACTGCGTCTCGTTTGTGTCGGTCACGCAGCAATTCAATACCACCACATCCATGGGTCGACTGACACTCAACGTGCTGCTGTCCTTCGCCCAGTTCGAACGAGAAGTCACGTCAGAGCGAATTCGTGACAAAATTGCAGCCTCGAAACGCAAGGGACTTTGGGTTGGAGGTGTCGTTCCGCTCGGTTACAGAGCCAAGGATCGCAAGATCACCATTGTTGAGAGTGAGGCCAAGACCGTTCGTCATATCTACCGCCGCTATCTCGAACTCGGAAGCATCGGTGCTCTCCTTGAGGATCTAAGAAAAAGCGGCATCACCACGAAACGCCGGCCTCTATCAACCGGCAAGTTCATCGGAGGCATCCCCTTCGGCAGGGGACCGGTTGCTCATCTTCTCCGCAACCGTTTCTATATCGGCGAAGTCAAATACAGGAACGAGGTCCTGCGAGGCGAGCAGAAGCCAATCCTTGAGCGCAAGCTGTTTGATGCCGTCCAAGCCAAACTTGATCAGCAACGCCAAGCGACCGCCACAGTTCGAAACAACTCCGAGGCTCTCCTCATGGGCCGCATCTTCGATGACCGTGGCAACCGGATGACACCGACGTCGAAGCTCAAGAAAGGTGTCCGCTACCGCTACTACATCTCGACCACTCTCCTACAGGGTCAGTCCGAGAATGCCGGCAGTGCTCCGCGGGTACCAGCCCCACTGGTTGAGAAGCTGGTATTCGATGCTGTTCAGAAATGCCTGAAGCAGACTGAGCTTAGTTCTACATTAGACATCCGCGGTCACATTGCGCGTGTCGAAGTCGGCCTGAACACGTTGAAAGTTCAGCTTTCGACCAAGGCAGATCAGTTAAAGGCCAATGGCAAATTGCGAAGTGCTAAATCGACCATCACCATCCCCTGGTCCAAACCGCCCTCCAAAGTCGCGAGAGAAATCATCCCGCCAACAAAGTCGTCGCGGCATATCGACAAACGACCCATCCGGTCCGAAACGCGAGCAAAGCTCGTCCGGGCGATCACTCAAGGCCGACGTTGGGTCGACGAACTCATCGCGGGCAGCGCCACATCTACCCAACAAATCGCCTCGCGCGAGCAATGCAGCCTGCGGCAAGTTAACCTGACAATCTCGCTCGCGTTTTTATCTCCGACCTTAGTCAAGGCTGCTGTGGACGGACATCTTCCGAGAGGAGTTGGAATCTCGACCATTCGCGATTTGCCCGAGCTTTGGGCAGCCCAACACCGAAGCCTTGGCCTACAAGCCTGATTGGCTGGCTGGGGAACAGGATTTTCCCGCCACAGAGACAAACCAACCAAATCGACCGAACGCGGGTCTCTGAGACCGATTGAGCAACAGGTAGTTTCAGAAAGCCCGCCAAAAGCGGGCTTTTCCCGTCGGTCTCGCGATATCGCGAATATCGGAGGACTGCGTGGTGGGCCCGGCAGCCGCCATATGAAGCTGCTTTTCTTGAGGGGTTTCTTGGTCTTATCAAAATGTTGATTCAACGGGTACCAACAAAGATACCAACAAAGTTGCCAAGGGGAAGAAGATCGGTCCGCCGGCCCTACGTGCAGTCGCCAGCGGCGCTCTGGTCGTCCATCGCGTCCGATCGAACTACGAAGGTAGCTCGATCGCTATCAGTCGGGAAAGTACTTTTTGAAGTTGGTCCGGCACGAGCAGCTTGATTGTCGGTGCCACGGCGGGCTGCAGGTCAATCTTGCATTTAGGCGCTAATATCTAGCGAGGCCCGTGATCGCCCTGGCTCTCATCCGATTCGCTCAGGTGCCGAAGCCGCGCCATAAACGCGGCAAGGTCGGCAGCGTAAAACAACGTCTTTTTGCCGAACTTGACGCGTTTGAGATCACCTCGTTTGACCGCTGCGTACAGCGCAGTGCGGCCGATACTGAGCAACTCAAGTGTCTCGTCGACCGCGTACGCTACTTTCGTAAAACCGAGGGCCGAGGGGTCGATCGGATCAACTCCGGTACTCTTATCGTTGTCCACACTCGACACTGCCTTGTTCGTCGAAACGTGGTCATGGGATCTGCGAGGATGAGCCATGGTACGCATTGTGTCACGCGTCTTGGCGTAGGTGAACAGCCCAAGTCTGCGCTGTGCCACGCTATGGCGTCCGCTCAGCGGGCGGTGAGGCTGTCTGTTTGGCCACAAGCTCGGTCAGCCGGTCGGACAGGGCGCGGTGCCAACCGCGTTGCTCGATGACGAGCGCGATCTCCGCGATGGCCTTTCCTGGCTTCGGCAAGCTCGTGGCGGGTGGATTCCAATGAGCTTCGGCGCTGGCGGTTGAGTCGATTGGTTTCCTGCGAATAGGCGCGCATGACCTCGGCGTCGATCTCCGGCGTCATCATGCGCTCGCGCAGCCCGGTCAGCACGCGGCTTTCCAGCGCCTTGCGGTCCACGGCGCAGGCGTCGTCGCAGCCGT
Source organism: Afipia sp. (assembly GCA_020056155.1). GTDB lineage: Bacteria > Pseudomonadota > Alphaproteobacteria > Rhizobiales > Xanthobacteraceae > Afipia. The sequence continues at coordinate 6,052 of JAGVII010000835.1, read as the reverse complement.
TGCCAAGCACATGGTTGGTGCAGGGCATAGCAGTCCGGATTGGGAGCGCTATCCGCCTTGTCTGCTTGGAGAGCCCAAACCGGGGCGGCGTCAGGCCGTCAAGGCCGAAGCCGCGAAGCGGGGGGCGACAGCGCCAGCCTTTACGGCCTCAGGCCGGTCCGGTTCACTGCTGTCAGCAGCAAAAGGACATGCCGCCGGATGGTCTGGCCGAAGGCAGGCAACCACTGACCTCAGCGGACTTCATCGAACTCGCCTGTCGGACGCCATCCGACAGGATCTGCGATCCAGCGGTTGATGTCGGATTCATGCCAGCCGGTCCCGTTGGTGCTGATTTTGAGCTGAGCCGGGAACGTGCCTTCGGCGATCTTGCGGTAGATGGTGGACCGGGACAGCCCGGTCCGGGAAAGGACAGTTTTCAGACGGATGATACGGTCCGGTTCGCGCATGGCCGCGCGGCCTCCTGCTGGCTGTTTCTGACGGCTGCTGAGACCAGACAGGCTGGCGTTCGAAGACGCGCAAGAGGGGTTTTTCGACTCGTTGGAGCGTGGCGGAGAGACGGCGGAAAATAGGATGGGTCAAATTCCGATGCCTCGGCCGCGGCCAAGGTCGATGCCGTGGGTAAAGGCCAACTCCTGGCCGAGCCGGCGGCCTGATTCGAACGCGATGCCGAGGTCTTTCTTGCGGTTGGCGAGGATGGATTCCATTTGCGGATCGCGTTCGAGGCTTTTGGCCATGTCGCCCATCGTCGAGCGCGTCGCGTTGTAGCCGGACATGTCGCCAGCCTGATATTGACGCTGGCTGGTGTGGTCGAGCTTCTGCCAGCGTTCCACGAAACGGTCGGCGCGGCGGCTCGGATCGGTCCGCAGCTCGGTTTCGAGCTGGAGCGCGCGGATGGCGCGGTTGACCTGGCCGCCAGCCGCCTCGCGGGCGAGTTCCGGATTCTTCTTGTAGGCGGCTTCGGCGTCGTGCGAGCCATAGGGCCGCACCCCCTCGAAGACCTTGCGGGCCTCCTGCAATTCCTTCACCTGTGTCGGGCTGGCCTTGCCGCCCCGCTCATGGATATCGAAGATCGCATCCACGGCTTGGGCATGGCGGAGCAGCGCCTTGGTGCGGGCCTTGCGCAGCGCCGCTTCCAGGTCTTCCACCGACTTCTTTTCCGACGCTTCCAGTTCCAGCCTCCGCGTGCCGTCCGGGCCAGGGACGGCGTGGGGAGACGGCCGCAGGCCGTCGAACATGTTGCGCACTTTCTCCGGCACGATCTTCTTGACAATTTCGGCAACGCGCTCGCCGAAGGTGATGCCGCGCCGCTCGGCATAGCTCTGGACCGGATCGCGCTGCTCGTAATCCAAAGCCATGTCCTTCGACCGGTCGCGCGACAGGGTGCGGGTGAGCCGGTCCCGATTGGCAAAATCGTCGCGGCCATAATGCAGCTCCACGCCGTCGCGGTGTCGTGACAGGGCGACATAGCTGCTATGGGCATCCATGCCCGGTGTCGCCAGCACATGGATGCGGTCCACCGTCATGCCCTGCGCCTTGTGGATGGTCGCCGCATAGCCATGGTCGATGCGGTTGAAATCTTTGAGATCAAAGTGCACGGATCGGCCATCGTCGGTCTGAACGGTGATGGACTGCGCGCTCACCTGTTCGATGGTGCCGAGGGTGCCGTTCTTCACGCCGAGGCCACGTTCGTTTTGCAGGAACATGACGCGATCCCCGCTGGCGAAGCCGCGGTCGCCGCGCTCGACGGTCAAACGCACCTCATTGCCGAGATCACCGGCGGCACGCATCCGCGTCCGCGCAGCCTCGTTGAGCGCGCGCACCTCGTCATTGGTATGGGTGAGGATGATGCAGGCACGGTCCGGCGATGCCTGCCGGTCGCGGTCCCAGCGGTCGATCAGATCGTCGCGCGCCTGCTCGCGTGTTTGGGCCTCATGCACCATGCCGTGAGAGCGATAGGCCTCCAGCGCATGGCCGGTTTTGCCGTTGGCGAGATCACGGGTGGCGTCCTGCTGCCAGTCCTGGCGCTGACGGCGCACCTCGCCGATCTCGGCACCGCCATGGCGTTCATGGATCGAGCGGAAGGCCGCTCCCGCTTCTATTGCTTGCAGCTGTTGCGGATCGCCGACCAGCACGACCTTGGCGCCGGCGTCGGCAGCATGGGACAGTACGCGTTCCAACTGCCGTGTGCCGACCATGCCCGCCTCGTCGATGACAAGCACGTCGCGGATCGTGAGCAGGTCGCGGCCCTGTCCCCAGCCATGTTCCATACTCGCAATGGTGCGTGACGAGATTCCCGATCCGCCTTCGAGGTTTTCCGCCGCAATGCCAGACAGTGTTACGCCCCGGACCTCGTAGCCCGCTGCTTCCCATGCCTCCCGCGCCACGCCCAGCATCGCGCTCTTTCCCGTTCCGGCATGGCCGACCACGACGCCCAAATCGCGCCCATCCGTGACATGCGACAGCGCATCAGCTTGCTCGCTCGAAAGGACAAGGCCGCGCGCTTCCGCACGCGCCAAAGCCGCTTCGCGATCCGTGTCACGCAACTCATGGCGCTCCCGTTCCGCCATGAGTTCGGCGGCGCGGTGCAGGCGCTGTTCAGCCTCGATCATCTCGCGGGTGGTGAACCGATCCTCGCCGCGAGCGTCATTGCCGAGTTCGACAAGATCTGGAGCGCTACGCATCGCGCCCATGACCTCATTGAACTGGTCGAGACCGTCGCTGTGACGGTGGGCGAACTTCGCTATGTCTCGCTGCGTGAAGGTCGATTGCTGTCGCGTGATCGCGTCCAGCCCGAGGGAAGGATCGGCGATGATCCGCGCGCCATTGCCGCGCGCGATCTCGCGGTGCATCTCGGCGCGGTCGGCCTCGTTTCCTTCGCGCTCGATCCGTTGCGCGGGTGCGCCGATCTGGCTTTGCGGCTCCAGCGCGATCCCCTGCGCCTCGAAGCTGCGATGGTCGATCCGCGCGTCGATGTCGAGTTCCGCCAGCCGCTCATTGGCAAGCCCCGCCCAGCGTTCGCGCCAACGCTCGATCATCTCCGTGCGGTTCCAGTCCCGGACCTTGGGACCAAAGCCATTCTCGTCCATCGCGCGCATGGTCAGCATGACGTGGGCATGGGGTTTGGCCAGACCGTCTTCGCCGATGTCCCAATGCACATTGAGATCGGCAATCATGCCCAAACTTACAAACTCCGCCTGCGCGAAGTCGCGGGCCAGTTCGATGCCTTGAGCTTGCGTCATCTCGCGCGGGATGGCGAATTCGACCTCACGGGCAAGCTGGGCGTCCTTGCGAACCTCGAACGCCTCGACATCGTTCCAGAGCCGTTCACGGTCGCTCCACGCTTCCGGCGCATGTTCAGGCAGCATCACCTCGGAATGAGCGACGCCGCGCTTGCCGGAAAAATCGTGGCTGCGGTCAAGCCGCTCGTCGCGCAGCCGCGAGCCCGAGCGGTAGGCGGCCGACGCCACCGCGCTGGAGCCAGACTTGCGGCCAATGACCTTGACGTGAAGATGATAGATCGCCATCGCGACCGAATCATCTACACGGAGAAGCGCACGTCGGAACGACGTATAAGCGCGCCCTCCTTCGAAAAATTCTCGGGCGGGATTACACCGTCTCAAGCCGTCCCGGTAACCTTACAGCATTACACCGGGCGCTCGACTATCATCACTCCATCAACATTGCTGGAGAACGTGATGCGCAAGCCACGGGATTTCGATGGGGAACTGAAAGCACTTCAGGACAAGGCACGCGACCTCAAGAGCCGCAAGGTGCAGCAGCTCGGCGAAGTGGTCATCGCCACCGGAGCAGATAGCCTCGGCGCCGACGAACTGGCAGGCGCACTGATCATGCTGGCAGAGACGAAGGACACTGCAAGAAAGGAGGCATGGGCAAAACGTGGGGCCGCGTTCTTTCAGGGCCGGGCGCGGCGAACTGCACCGGCAGCTGAGCGCAACACTGGCGGCGCTCCGGCGAAACTGGGCGGCGCGCAACCGTCGCCAGGCAGCAAGGGCTCGGCATGATATGCGCACATGGCAAGTCGAGCGCCGCAAGCGCACGCGGCATCTGATCGAACTCGGCGGGCTCGTCGTGAAAGCTGGACTCATCGACCTGACCGGCGATGATCGCGCTACCATCCTTGGCGCGCTGCTTTGGATGGCAGACAAGCTCAAAAGCGATCAAGGCGCACAGGCGCGCGAGCTATGGGGCGCAAAGGGGAAGCAGGCGTTCGAGGCGGATCCGGCAACACAGAAGGGGACAGATCGAACTGTTTCAGGAGTTCGTCGTTGATGCATGACGATGGGATGTCAGCCGAACGACTGCGTGCCGGGGTAATGTTCGATCATGCAAACGTCGCCGCAGGTTCTCCGACGCAAACTGAACCAAGACGAACCAAAATCGTCCGATCAGAAGGCGTCAAATTGCTTCAAAATGATCTCTTCACACCTGTACATCAGGTCGATGCTTGGCCCGCCATCGCAATTCGCTGGCCGGTGTCGTGAGTGGCGAGTTCCTCTCAGCACATTCCAGAGGTCAGGATCGGCCTCTCCAGCAAACCGAGATTTCAGCCCGAGCGCGAATGCGCCGTAAATCAACGGTTCGAATGCGATAGTACGCAGATGGTGATTGAGCTGGTTGAGAAGACGGAAGGAGGCTCAAGAAGTCCTAAGGGCTATTGTGGCGCGTTCGTCGTGTGTGGCTTTCGCAGTCCGGCATTCTTGCTCCACCGGGCTTCTACAGCGTCATTCTCAATTCCGCGGCTTCACTCCTGAAGCGAGTGATCGACAATTCCATCAATTCCTGGGTTCGCGGATCATTGTTGACGCTGTGGGAATACAAGATCGAGGCCCCGCGGGGCACCCGCAGCATTTTGCAATCGATGCTCGTTGCGCGATCGGCTCCGACGATGGTCTCGATACGTTGAGGACTGACGCCGATCTTCTCGCACATCCATTCGTGGACGGAAGCTCCAGTAAAGCCCTCCATGAGCCACTGCGCATTAAACCCAAACAGCAATTGCCGGATCCAGCAAACGGGCTCGTCGTCCATATACCGAACGGTGGTGACCTCGCCGGTCGGGTCCCTTTGCAGGACGCGGCGACAGATCTGGAGCGAGGTGCGGGACGGGAGATCCGCGGCCGAAATCAATTCCGTTCTGGGGGTAACGCCTGCCGCCAGTGCCGACGCGGTGAAACTCGTATTGAAGGTGATACGATGGTTGAGCCGCTTCTTCGTCACGACACTCCGGGCGCCCCAGGTCGTTGAAATTATGCCCGCCTTGTTCAGCGCTTCGATCGCGCGCCGGATCGTATTCCGGTGCACATTGAACTCGTGCGCCAACGCGCGCTCCGACGGCAGCCGGTCACCCGATTTATAGGCGGCGCGGATACGTCCCTGAAGCTGCCGTGCAATGTGAAGATAGACCCCGCGCTCTTCGTGGTCCGACCGTCGCCGGGCTTGCTGCTGTTCGCTCATGATGACATCGCATCGAAGATGGTTGCTGTCGGGAATAATGCGGCTCGGTTGCGCTAACGTAGACCACTGCGCGGAGAAGATAATTTGTAATGCTTATGTCGCGAAACTGCAGCGGGTTTCGTGTCTGCTGCAGGAGTCTTTCTGCATTCATGACAATCAACACAGCCATACAACTGGTCTAAGCCACTTGTCTAATCGAACAGTCGATCCAGGCAGTATTTTTGCGCAATGGAGCGAATGTCGCACCACCGACACATACTATACACGCCCCTGTCACCGCAGAGAGCTATCAGAACAACGCGGGTTGCCAGCTAGCTTGAGTGGACAAGTGAGCGCTGGAGGGGATTTCGAACGGGGCGGCGTCGCTGATCGCGCCGCCCGTCACCAGGAAGGAGCGGAGCATGTTGACGGATCGTCACGTCGCCGAATATCACACCAAAGGTTTTACCGTCGCCGAGGGGCTCTTTGCCGAACAGGAGATCGGCGAGTTGCGGCGTGTCACTGACGAGTTGATTGTCGAAGCCTCAGCGCTAACAAGTCCGACGCCGACCTTCGAGCTCGAGCCATCCCACACTCC
>JAGVII010000329.1 GCA_020056155.1 Afipia sp. | reverse complement strand
TGGTGAGCGCCGGAGCTGCGGGTGCCGGAGTTGCGGGTGCGGTGAGCGCCGGAGCGGCTGGCGTTGGCGCGGCCGGCGGTGGCGAAGCAGGCGTTTGAGCGGCGGGTGCTTGCGCAGCCGGTGTTGGCGAAACGGCTGTTTGCGCAAAAGCCTGCGCGACGATCAAAGAGGTTGCAGCGGCAAGCAAGACCAATGATCCGGCAGCCTTTTTCGTATTGGTCATGTGCTCTCCGCTTCTTCAAATCGCATTTGCAGCCGACATCGGGTCAACGTCGGATGGTTTGCTGTTTCGCAGTTTTCGCCGTCTTGCAGTTTTCGCTCGGGGCTCTCGCCGGCAGATCCGCAGCGAGGCACCGCGGCCATGGCCACTGCCGGGAGGCAAGTTTCATTTTCAGAATAATGCACTGCGGTGTCCTTGTCGCCACCGGCGGCCTAGATTTAGGCAAAACTGGAACGATTCCAGAGTTTCCGCCCCGTTAGAACCTCACATTTGTGAACAGCCGTACGCCGAGGCCGGGTTGAAGGACCTCGGCCTTCTTGAAGGAAATGTGATTGCGAATCCGCTCGTTGAGCAGGTTGTCGCCCGCGAGGCCGACGGTAATGTCGCGCGGGCCGCTGTCGGTCCTGTTGAACGTATGCGTGTAGCTCACCTCTGCCCTGAGCAGATTGTATCCGGCGGTCGGTGTTTCGTTGAGGGACACGTCGTTTTGCGCAAACGCATGCAGCAGGCCGACCCGCGTGTACCATTCGGCGCTGCGCCACCACAGGCCGCCGCCGGCGCGCATCGGCGCGATGCGCGGTACGTTGGTTCCATCGGTGAAGGTCGCACGCACGACGTCATACTGTCCGTCGATGCCGAAGATGCCGTCGCCGAGCGGCGTGACGTCGAGTTGAGCGGCGACCTCGGCACCCCGGAAGATCGCATCGCGCTGACCGTAGGCGACCTGGGTCAGCGGACCGGCGGCGCCGCAGGTGGCGAATGTATCGGTGCAGAAATTTCCGGTGACCTGCTTGAAGATGAAATCCTGATAGCGCGTGTAATAGAGACTGGTCTCGAACCGCAATTGTCCCGTGGCGCGCTTCAGGCCGATTTCGGCGGTCTGAGCGGTTTCGATCTTGAGATCCGGATTTCCGATGACGAACGTTCCTGACGCGCCGTCGGAACCGCGCGAGAAAAGCTCGGGTGCAGCGGGCGCGCGCTGCACATACTGCGCGTTCAGCGTCGCCACCATGTCCCAGGGTAAGTTCTTCAACACACCGAGGCTGGCGCTTTTCGGCGTGAAGGTTCGCCGCGCAGGCTCCTCGGAAAAAGTGTTGGGCGGCGGCAGGAAGTCTGCCGGGAAGGACGGCGCCATTCCCTTGACGATGTGGTTCTCGATGCGGGCCGCGGCCTGCATCCTCAGTGTGTCGGTGAACTGAATCTGTTCGAAGCCGAAAGCCGCGGCGGTGTTGGTCTTGGTCGGCGCCAGCAGCCCGCCGAGGCTGCCGTCGGTGCCGAGGTCGCGCTGGCCGAATTGCGCGCCCCATGTACCGGTCAATGCCCCGATGCCCGTCGCAACCGCCGCGTGATCCAGCTCGAAACGGCCTTCCACCTCGCGGTTCTTGATGATGTTCTTCACCACGTCGACGCCGATATCGTTGAGGCCGAGTTCGTCGTGCTTGTATTTGCTGGCGCCGAAAGTGAAGCGCACCGCATCGATCCCCTCGACCGGCGCGCGCCATTCACCCTTGCTGATCCATTTCGTCTGTTCCATGTCGATGCGCAAATTCTGCTGCGCATCGGCCACGCCGGGAATGTGATAGAGGCTGGTGATGTGCTGGATCGCGGTGCCGATGTAGCCGCCGTCGAAAATGTAGGAGCCGCCGACGGCTTGTCCTTCCGTCTGCAGGCGCGTGTTGGCCTGCACGCCGCCGGGAATCCGGTAATCGCCCGCGCGCCGCCCGTAGGCATCGGCATGGATCGCGACGTTGTCGCCGCTGGCGTCGAGGCTCACCGCGCCGTCGAGGCCGTTGTCCACCGACGACGCACCGCCCTTGAATCGCGCGCTGAAGCCGTCCTGCACCAGTTTTTCGGGAATGCGGTTGTTGGTGGCGCTGACCACGCCGCCAATCGCCTGCGATCCGTAACGCAGCGTCGCCGGTCCGCGAATCACCTCGATCTTGTCGGCGGCGAGCGGATCGATCGGCACGACGTGATCCTGGCTGAAGTCGGATGCGTCCTGCGTGCCGATGCCGTTTTCCTGGACGCGCACGCGATAATCGTCGAGGCCGCGGATGTTCGGACGGCTCGCGCCCGGCGCGAAGGTCGATGATGAGACGCCCGGCAACGTCGACAGCAGATCGGCGAGCGAGGCCGCGTTGCTGCGCTGAATCTCCCGGCCGGTGATGGCGGTGGTCGATTGAATGGTGTTGTCGATGACGTTGACCGGACCGCGCTGCAGCCCATCGCTGGAGGCATTCTCTGTCGGGGCCGGAGCGGACACCGCGATCTCGGGAAGGACCTCCTGAGCCTGCCCATGGCTGACGCCCGCGGCAGTCGCCGATACGCAGGCCATCCCTGCAGCGGAAACCCATGATTTCAAACGCATTTCGCCCCCAACGCCATAACTCGCCGGGATTTGATAATGCAAATGCGAACTATTCGCAATAAGAGTCTTGCGATTGATTCTCAGGAAATTGAAGCGTCGGGTCGGGGAGGAAAATGGGCAGCCGACAGCATCCCGGAGGCGCGCAATGCGCGCGCCCGGTGACGTGCAGAAAAATCAGCAGATAATGGTGTTACTCAGCGGGCGCGGCGCCGCCGACGGAGCCCACTGGCTTGTTCGTTGCAATGTGCGGCGTGTTCTTTTTGAGCAGCGCGCGCTGACGACGCTGACGCAGCCAGATCAGAATGCCGGTGACGCCGAGCACCGCAGGCATGATGCCGCTCAGGAACACGACGAAGCGCCAGACCTCGCCCGAATGACTGCCTTCATGCAGCCAGCGAATCCACGACGCTGTCCGGTCTCCCGATAACGGCTGAACCACGCTGATGTCGCCGCTGCGGTCGTTGATCATGATCATGACCGGCTCGGTCTTACCCTCTTCACGCAACCTCACGCGCCAGGCGCCGGTCTGATTCGGATAAAAAATTGCGTTGACGGCGGAGTTCGGCCGCGCGGACGCGGTCGCGAAAATTTCGGACGGCGAACGTGTCGGGTTCGCCATCACCTGGCCTCCCGGACCACCGCCGCGCGGCGGCTGCGCTGTCATGGGCGCCACCGACGACAACAGTCCGCGGCCCTGTTGCGGCCATGCCAGATAAATTCCGGTCAGCGAGATCAGCACCAGCGGAAAGCAGATCCAGAAGCCGGTCATGTAATGCAGGTTCGACGATGTCGCCGGGCTGCGTCGCCACGCGAAAGCGCGCGACCACTGTCCGTGCCGCGGCCACCACAGATACAGACCGGTGAGCGACAGAACCAGCATCGCGACGCCGGTCCATCCGACAATGCTGCGCCCATAGTTCGGAATGGTGAGGTTTTCATGGAAGACGTGCATGAAGCCGAAGAACGTGTTGCGGAAGTTGGCGATGCCGAGCACGTGCGCGTCGTGACGATCGATTGTCGCGGTCAGGCGCACCGGCCGGGCGCCCTTCGCCGCAGGTCCGCGCAACGCGATCGTCAGCGGCGCGCGATCATTTTCCGGAAAACCGATGAACAGCGGCACGAAGCCGTCGCCGGCGGCCTTGCGCGCGTTGTCGACCGCGAGTGCGATGTCCGTGGGCTTCGATGGTGCAACTGCCCCGCGCGGCGTGCTCATGAACTCGCCGATGTCGTCGTGATAGACGAGGATCGCGCCGGACAGCGCAACAGGCACCAGCAGAATGAACAGGCCGATGCCGAGCCACAGATGAATGTTGCGCCAGAGCCGCTTCAGAGTTCCGCGTCGGTGTGTCGTTGAAACTGATGCTGACATTTAGATTGTTTCTAATCGGCCAAGTTTGGAGAGATTCTAATGCGCTCTGGGAGAGGCTCGTTTCGTCTGCTTCTTCTAGTCACACAGCGCATATTGCTGCAATTCCTAATCATCGGGACATGCCCGATTTGAAGATGTTCTAATCTCAAAGCCTTGCTCTGCTTCCATGTAGTTTCCTAAAGGCGTGCCTTGAATTCGCCGTTCTCATGAACGCGCGGCATCTTGAATGGTGGGGGCAAGCGATGCGTCGGAACAAGGTCATCAAGTCGAAGAAGAACCAGAAGCAGGATAGCGTTGCCGCGCCGCCGCCGACTGCCGCTTCATCGTCCCCCTTCATTCGCGCTTCGGTGCGAAAGCCCGGAACCGCGATGCTTGGCCTCGCGTCGGTGATGCTGGCGACAAATGCGATGGCGCAGGAGGCGCTTCCGACCATCGACGTGCAGGAAACAGCCGGCAATAGCGGCGCTGGCGGCTATCAGGCCACTGCTCCGCAGGTCTCGCGCATTCCGACGCCGCTTCTCAACACGCCGCAGACGGTCAACGTCGTCACCCAGCAGGTGCTGCAGGAACAGCGCCTGACCAGCATGGAAGACGCGCTGCGCACCGTGCCGGGCATCACCTTCGCTGCGGGCGAGGGCGGCAACCAGGGCGACACGCCGATTATCCGCGGCTTCGCCGCGCGCGGCGACATCTTCCGCGACGGCATCCGCGATCCGGGCTGGTATACGCGTGACCTGTTCAACGTCGATCGCGTCGAAGTCTACAAGGGGCCGTCGGCCTTCGCGTTCGGGCGCGGCTCGACCGGCGGCGCCATCAACCTCGTCACCAAACTGCCGACCGGCATTCCTTACATCGAAGGCTTCGTCACAGGCACCACGGCGGGCGGTTACCGCACCGAACTCGATGCCAGCGGCAAGAAGGACAACGTTTCGGGACGCATCGCAGCGATGTATCAGGACATGCCGACGCCGGGGCGCGACAACGTCGGCGTCAAGCGCTGGGGTGTTGCGCCGTCGATCAAGATCGACCTGAATCCGGAAACGCGAGCAATCATCAGCTACATCTATCAGGGTGAAGAGAGCGTTCCCGACTACGGCGTGCCGTATCTTCCTGGTCCGGTCTATAGCCGGACGACAGGCGCAATGACGAGCGGCGGCTATTACGGCAACGGTCAGGCGACCACGCCGATTCCGGTGCCGCGCAGCAACTGGTACGGCGTCAAGAACGGCCCGCTCGCCGATGTCGTGCGGACCGATACCCACATCGGCACGATCAAGGTCGAGCGCGACCTCGCGCCGGATCTCAAGATCAGTAACGCGACGCGTTACGTCAGCAACAATCGCTTTGCGATCAACACCGCGCCGCGCAGCCTGCTTCAGGCGGATAACGCAACGGCGGTGACGCCGGGTTATCCCGTCGATCAGATGACGATCGGACGACAGCATTTCCAGATCGAAACCAACAACACGCTGCTGACGAACCAGACCGATATCGGGGGCAAGTTCTACACCGGCTCGCTGCTGCATACGTTCTCCGCCGGATTGGAGGCGACGCGCGAAACACGCTACCAGCAGCGTGCGCGCGGCGTCGGGCCAACCGGAAACGCCTCGAATCTGTGCAATCCCACTCAACTGGATTGCCGGACGAGCGCCTATTATCCCGTCGATACGTCATTCGGCGGATTCTTTGGCGGCTGGAATACGTCGCTCTCGACCGAAACCACCACGGTCGCCGCGTATGCATTCGATCAGATCAAGATCAACGAATATTTCGAGGTGCTCGGTTCGATCCGGCACGACCATTACAAAGCCGAGTTCGGCGATCCCGGCAATGCGACCCCTGCAAATCGCAACCTGAGCCGCACAGACGACATGACGAGCTGGCGTGTCGGCGGTGTGTTCCATCCGACGAAGAACTCGAGTGTCTACGCCGCCTACGGAACGTCATTCAATCCGTCGGCGGAGTTGGGCGTGCTGTCGAGCGCAGTCAGCAATGCTGCCAGCCCGTTGCTGGATCCCGAGAAAAACACGACCATCGAGGTTGGCGCCAAGGCCGATTTCCTCAACAACAGGCTCAGTGTCACCGGCGCGATCTTCCGCATCGAGAAGACAAATCTGCGGATTCCGTCGGACCCGTCCACGACGACATCGGCGCTGGTGCTTGACGGGCTCGCGCGCGTTGACGGCATCGAGCTTGGCATCGCGGGGGCGTTGACGGACAAGTGGTCGGTGTTCGCAGGTTACAGCTATCTCCAGTCTGAAATCGCCAAGACCAGCAACCTCGCTGAACTGGGCCGCGAGTTGCCCAGCACGCCGCACAACAACTTCAACCTCTGGACGTCCTACGCCGTCACGCAGGACTTTACGATCGGCGGCGGCGTGCAATATCAGGACGATGCGTTCGTGAACACGACCAACACCTCCTACGTGCCGTCGTTCTGGAAGTTCGACGCGATGGCGGCCTACAAGGTCACGCGCAATTCGACGCTGCAGCTCAACGTCTACAACATCGGCGATGCGATGTACTACGCGCAGTACTATGCCGGCCACGCGGTGCCCGCCTCGGGCCGCTATGCGTCGCTGACTTATCGCATCCGGTTCGAGCCGGACGCGGCGGTGGTGCCGACGAAGATCGTCAAGTAACGGCGCATGCTGTTATGCCGGCAACAGGCCGCCCGGTGAGGGCGGCCATGTTGTTTGCGGGGGAGCGGGGCCATCCGAAGGGGCTTGGACGAAACACGTTTCGGCGCTAACGCTGGAGTAACGACGGAGCCGACGCCATGATGCTGCACATTCCGAATGTTCTGACGCCCGAGCAGGTCGCGCGTTGCAAGGATGTCATGACTAAAGCCGCGTGGGTCGACGGCAACGTCACCGCCGGTCATCAGTCAGGCAAGGTCAAGTTCAATCTGCAACTGCCCGAACAGTCCGCCGAGGCGCGCGATCTCGGCGACATGGTGCGCGGCGCGCTGTTGCGCAATCCGCTGTTCATGTCGGCAGTGCTGCCCTTGCAGGTCTTCCCGCCGCTGTTCAACCGTTACGATGCGGGCATGACGTTCGGATCGCATATCGACAACGCGATCCGCACCCATTCGCAGCAGCAGGTGCGCATCCGCACCGATGTGTCGACCACGCTGTTCATCTCGTCGCCCGAGGATTACGATGGCGGCGAACTGGTCGTGGAAGACACCTATGGCAGCCACAGCGTCAAGCTGCCCGCGGGCGATGCCATCATCTATCCCGCCACCAGTGTCCATCATGTGACGCCGATCACGCGCGGCTCGCGCATTGCGTCGTTCTTCTGGACCCAGAGCATGATCCGCGACGTCACCCATCGCGCCATGCTGTTCGATCTCGACATGGCGATCATCCGGCTGAATCAGGATGTGCCGGATCATCCGTCGATTGTTTCGCTGACGGGCTTCTATCACAACATGCTGCGCCAGTGGGCGGAGGTGTAGAATCCCTTCGTCACTGCGAGCGAAGCGAAGCAATCCATAGCAACGAAAAGACTGGATTGCTTCGTCGCAAGCGCTCCTCGCAATGACGGTGGAAAATTCTTGTGTCCGCTAAGCCGACTTCGCCTGCGCCGCGATGAAGGCGCGCCAGCCGCCGAACGAGGTGATGTCCCGTGCGCCCTCGGTCGCTGCGGCCTCGACCAGAAAGCCCTTGACGCCGGAGCCGTCTGCAAGACGCACGGTGCCGATCGACAGCGGCGAGGG
>JAGVII010000754.1 GCA_020056155.1 Afipia sp. | reverse complement strand
GATGCAAGCCGCTCGGGATCGGTTACCGGCGGTGTCGCCAGATAGAGCCGGGGCGCGGGGCGCGGTGGAGGAGGTTTTGTGGCCATGATGGCGTATCTGCCCGTTGACTGCGGCCAAAAAAGGGGCGGGACTGTGCCCCGCATTCTTACGTTACGGACAAGATACTGAAGTTTCTATTCGCCATGGCCGGGCTTGTCCCGGCCATCCACGTCTTCGTCACCATCCAACAGGTAAGACGTGGATGCCCGGCACAAGGCCGGGCATGAGGCAGGTTATGTCGCTAAGCGATCTTCGCCTGAAGTTCGCCCTTGGCGTAGCGCTGCGCCATCTGGGCGGTGGTCAGCACCTTCTTGATCTTGCTGGCCTGGCCCGCGGTGTTGAATTCCTGCAGCCGCGCCTTGCACAGCCTGGTCATCGCTTCCATCGCCGGCTTCAGATACTTGCGCGGATCGAACTCGCTCGGATGTTCGGTCAGGATCTTGCGGATCTGGCCGGTCATCGCCATGCGGTTGTCGGTGTCGATGTTGATCTTGCGCACGCCGTGCTTGATGCCGCGCTGGATTTCGGAAACCGGCACGCCCCAGGTCGGCTTCATCTGGCCGCCGAACTTGTTGATGATGTCCTGCAAATCCTGCGGCACCGACGACGAGCCGTGCATCACGAGGTGGGTATTCGGCAGCTTGCGGTGGATTTCCTCGATCACGTTCATGGCGAGGATGTCGCCGTCCGGCTTGCGGGTGAACTTGTAGGCGCCGTGCGAGGTGCCCATCGCGATCGCCAGCGCGTCGACCTGGGTTTCCTTGACGAACTTCACGGCCTCGTCCGGATTGGTCAGCAACTGATCGTGGGACAGCTTGCCCTCAAAACCGTGACCATCTTCCTTCTCGCCTTCGCCGCTTTCCAGCGAGCCGAGCACGCCGAGTTCGCCTTCCACCGAGATGCCGCCGAGATGCGCCATGTCGGTAACGGTCTTGGTCACGCCGACATTGTAATCCCAGTCGCCCGGCGTCTTGCCGTCGGCCTTGAGCGAGCCGTCCATCATCACCGAGGTGAAGCCGGCCTGAATCGCGGTCATGCAGGTGGCGGGTTCGTTGCCGTGATCGAGATGCACGCAGACCGGGATCTGCGGATAGATTTCCGTCACCGCGTCCATCATGTGCTTGAGCATCACGTCGTTGGCGTAGGAGCGCGCGCCGCGCGATGCCTGAATGATGACCGGCGCATCGACGGAACTGGCGGCTTCCATGATGGCCAGCGCCTGTTCCATGTTGTTGATGTTGAACGCCGGCACGCCGTAATCGTTCTCAGCAGCATGATCCAGCAATTGACGCAGCGTGATGCGAGCCATGGGTGCTTGTTCTCCGTGGTCTTGAAGGCAGCGCCAAAGGCGCCAGATCCGTTGAAATCTAGTGTCCCGAATTCGAGGTTCGCCTAATTCTGCGGCACCTTCGGTAGCGAACCTCGAATTCGAAAGGACACTAGAAAATTATGATTCTAGTGTGGTTTTGGTTTGCAAGTCCGCAGCATGGAACATGCTGCAGCACTGATGCGGACTTGCAAACCACCACACTAGCGTACTCTAAGAACCTCGACGCCGGGCAAAGGTTTCCCTTCCATCCACTCAAGAAAGGCGCCGCCGGCGGTCGAAACGTAGGTGAAATCACGGCCCACGCCAGCGTGGTTCAACGCCGCAACGGTGTCTCCGCCGCCTGCGACGGACACCAGTTTGCCGTCCCTGGTGCGCGCTGCCGCATATTTGGCGGCCTGAACCGTGCCGCGGTCGAACGGCGACATCTCAAAGGCACCCAGCGGCCCGTTCCATACCAGCGTCGCGGCGTCGTCGATCGCCGCATCGATCCGCTTGATCGACTGCGGGCCGACGTCGAGGATCATGCCGTTGGCGGGAATGGCGTCGAGGCCATAGGTCCGCGAGGGCGCATTGGCTTCGAATTTCTCCGCAACCACCGCATCGACCGGCAGGATAATCGCGCAGTTGGTGGAGTTGGCCTTGACGAGAATGCGCAGCGCCGTGGCCGCGAGATCCTTTTCGCAGAGCGAGTTGCCGACGTCGATGCCCTGTGCGTGCAGGAAGGTGTTGGCCATGCCGCCGCCGATCACCAGCGCATCGACCTTGCTGACCAGATTTTCCAGAAGGTCGATCTTGGTCGAGACCTTCGATCCGCCGACAATGGCGATCACCGGATGCACAGGCTCCTCAAGGGCCTTGCCGAGCGCGTCGAGTTCCGCCTCCATGGTGCGGCCGGCATAGCCCGGCAGCACGCGGCCAAGGCCTTCGGTCGACGCATGGGCGCGATGGGCGCAGGAGAAGGCATCGTTGACCCAGATGTCGCCGAGCTTCGCAAGCTGCGCGACGAAAGCCGGATCGTTCTTTTCCTCTCCGGGATGAAAGCGGGTGTTCTCAAGGCAGAGAATTTCACCGTCCTTCAGGGCGGCGACGGCCTTCTCCGCCACCGGGCCGACGCAGTCGGGCGCGAACTCGACATGCCGCAGCAGCACGTAGCCGAGCGCGGTGGCGACGGGCTTGAGCGAGTCCTTCGGGTCCGGCCCCTTGGGCCGGCCGAAATGCGCGAGGATCACGACCCTGCCGCCGGCTTCCGACAGTTCGATGATGGTCTTGGCAATGCGCTGCAAACGCGTTGTGTCGGACACGCGTCCGTTGTCCATCGGCACGTTGAGGTCGACGCGCAGCAGAACGCGCTTTCCCTTCACGTCGACATCATCGAGGGTGCGAAACATTTCAAGAATCAACGGTTATTGAAGGAGGAAACAGCATCATTCCAGTTGCTGATAGTGCGCTTATGCTCTGATATTGCGTCGCTGTTTTCGTTGTTGAGACATTCAACATAGTCCTTCATTCTTCGCGTATAGCGCTCAACCTCGCTTTGTGCGTTCTCCATCTCGTATTTGTCTGTGGAGTAGCTCGGAATGTAAGGTTTGCTAGGTCGATCGCAAAAGTAAGATTGGGCAGATGTTGGCCCCAAAATAGAGGCCAACCAAGCAACGACAATTGCCCTCGTTGCCCACTTCTTCATGATTACAGCAGCTTGCTCATCGCCGCAGCGGTGTCCGCCATGCGGTTCGAGAAGCCCCACTCGTTGTCGTACCAGGACAGCACGCGCACCAGCGTTCCGTTCTGCACCTTGGTCTGATCCATGGCGAAGGTCGACGAACTCGGATCGTGGTTGAAATCGATCGAGACGTTCGGATCGTTGGTGAAGGAGAGGATGCCCTTCAGTTCCTGCTGGGATGCGCGCTTGATCGCGTCGTTGATCTCTTCCTTGGTGGTCGCCTTCTTGGCGACGATCTTGAGATCGATCACCGACACGTTCGGCGTCGGCACCCGGATCGCAACGCCGTCGAGCTTGCCCTGCAGTTCCGGCAGCACGAGGCCGATGGCCTTGGCCGCACCCGTCGAGGTCGGGATCATCGACAGCGCAGCCGCGCGGCCGCGGTAGAGATCGCTGTGCATGGTGTCGAGGGTCGGCTGGTCGCCGGTATAGGCATGGATCGTGGTCATGAAACCGGTCTCGATGCCGACGGTGTCGTTCAGCACCTTGGCGACCGGCGCGAGACAGTTCGTGGTGCACGAGCCGTTCGAGACGACGAGGTGATCCTTGGTGAGCTTGTCGTGGTTGACGCCGTAGACGATGGTCGCGTCCGCGCCGTCCGACGGGGCGGAAACCAGCACGCGCTTGGCGCCGGCGGTCAGATGCGCCGATGCCTTGGCCTTGGCGCTGAAAATGCCGGTGCATTCCATCGCGATGTCGATGCCGAGATCCTTCCACGGCAGGGTCGCCGGGTCGCGCACCGCGGTGACCTTGATCTTGCCGTTGCCGAGGCTGATCGAGTCGCCCTCGACGGTCACGGTGCCCGGGAACCGGCCATGCACGGAATCATAGCGCAGCAGGTGGGCGTTGGTTTCGACCGGCCCGAGGTCGTTGATGGCGACAACCTCGATGTCCGTGCGCTTGGATTCATAAATGGCCCGCAGGATGTTGCGGCCGATACGGCCAAATCCATTGATTGCGACACGAACTGCCATTCAACTTCTCCTCGATAGCTCGGAAATGACGATTTTCGAGGCGGTTTTTGCCCCGAATGACGCCACGATGCAATCACCTGAATCCCGAATGTTTATCAGGCCTTCAGGGCAGCCTGCGCCGCCTCCGCGACAGCCTCCGGGGTGATCCCGAAATGCCGGTAGAGATCCTTGTAGGGGGCGCTGGCGCCGAAGCCGTCCATGCCCACGAAAATGCCGTCGGAACCGATCACGGCATCCCAGCCCTGACGAATCGCGGCTTCCACCGCGATTTTCACCGGCGCATTGCCGATGATGGCGGCTTTTTGGGCCTTGGGCAGTTCCAGCAGCAGATCCATGCAGGGCACGGACACCACCCGCGTCGGAATGCCGCGCGCGGCCAGCAGCTTCTGCGCGTCGACCGCCAGCGAGACTTCCGAGCCGGACGCGAAGATAGAGACCTTCGCCTCCCCGTCCGCCTTGGCGATTTCATAGGCGCCGGCGGCGCACTTGTTCTCGGCGTCGTTGGCAAGGCGCAACTGCGGCAGGTTCTGGCGGGTCAGCGCCAGCACGCTGGGCCGATCCTTGGCTTCGAGCGCGAGCTGCCAGCATTCCAGCGTCTCGACCGTGTCGCAGGGGCGGAACACGTTGCAGTTCGGGATCGCGCGCAGCGCTGCCAGATGCTCGACCGGCTGATGGGTCGGGCCGTCTTCGCCAAGCCCGATGGAATCGTGGGTGAGAACGTGGATCGCGCGCTCGCCCATTAATGCCGCCAGCCGCAGCGCCGGGCGCAGATAATCCGAGAACACGAGGAACGTGCCGGAATACGGGATCAGGCCGCCGTGCAGCGTCATGCCGTTCATGGCAGCCGCCATGCCGTGCTCGCGGATGCCGTAGTTGACGTAACGGCCGCCGTAATTGTTGGCGGAGATCGCGACCATGCCCTTGACGCGGGTGTTGTTGGAGCCGGTGAGATCCGCCGAGCCGCCGATCATCTCGGGCACCGCCGCGCAGAGCACTTCCAGCGCATGCTCGGATGCGGTGCGGGTGGCGATGTCCTTCGGGCTCGCGGCGAGCGAAGCCTTCATCGCAGCGACCGCATCGGCGAGCGCCCTGGCGGGAAGCTCGCCCTTCATGCGGCGCTCGAATTCGGAGCGCACGCCCGCGTCCTTGGTGCCGATGGTCTTGGTCCATGCCGCGTGCGCGGCTGCGCCGCGCGATCCGGCCGCGCGCCAGGCATCGAGGATGTCCTGCGGAACCTCAAAGGGAGCCGCATCCCATTTCAGGTTCTTGCGGGCACCGGCGATTTCATCGGCACCGAGCGGTGAACCATGGGACTTTTCCGAACCCGCCTTGTTCGGCGCGCCGAAGCCGATGGTGGTCTTGCACGCGATCAGGGTCGGGCGGTCGGACTTTTGCGCGCGCGACAGCGCGTCCGCGATGGCTTTCGGATCGTGGCCGTCGATGCGCTCGGCGGCCCAGCCGGCCGACTCGAAACGCTTCACCTGATCGACCGAATCCGACAGCGAAATCGCGCCGTCGATGGAAATGCCGTTGTCGTCGAACAGCACGATCAGCTTGCTGAGCCTGAGGTGTCCGGCGAAGGCGATGGCTTCCTGGCTGATGCCTTCCATCAGATCGCCGTCGGAGGCCAGCACGTAGGTGTAATGATCGACGATGTCGCCGCCGAATTCAGCGGCCATGCGGCGCTCCGCCAGCGCCATGCCGACAGCGGTGGCGATGCCCTGGCCGAGCGGGCCGGTGGTGGTCTCAATGCCCGGCGTCACGAAGTTTTCCGGATGACCCGGCGTCAGCGACCCAAGCTGACGGAAATTCTTGATCTGCTCGATGGTCATCGAGGAATTGCCGGTCAGATACAGCAGCGCATACAGCAGCATCGAGCCGTGGCCGGCGGACAATACGAAGCGGTCGCGATCCGGCCAGGCGGGATCGCTGGCATCGAATTTGAGGAACTGGGTGAACAGCACAGTGGCGACGTCGGCCGCGCCCATGGGCAGGCCGGGATGGCCCGATTTCGCCTTTTCGACGGCATCCATGGCAAGCGCGCGAATCGCATTCGCCATACGGGAGGGATCGACACGCACAGTCATGGAGGTCCGCCTGACAATTCGGTGTGGGAAGTGGCCGCATGTCTCAAAAATGCCACGGCCGGGGAAGCTTTCGGAGGGTGGATAGCATCGTGAAACCCTTGAGTCCAAGGGCATTACGGGCTTTCCGCCGCGAGTTTTCGCTTTGTGTGCATAGCTTGCGGCCAGCGTTGCGCGCGGCTCGCCCGGGTCGTAAATTTACCCGCCTAAATGCTTGCCGGTTCGCTGCTTTTCCAAGCCGGGCCAGAGTGAAGAAGGCTGCCGTTCCGTGATGACCGACCGCAGTGCCAACGGTTTTGCCAATCCCGAGCCCGCCCCTGCCGGTGCGAGCGACATCGAACTCGCCACGCGGCGGCTGGCGGCGGCGCTCGATGCGCTTGAAAGCGCTGTGGAGCGGCGCCGGGAATCCGATCGCATCGACGATGATCTGGGCGCGCGAATCCAGTCGCTCGGCGCCGATCGCTCGCGTCTGGCCAACGAACTCGACGGAACGCTGGTGCGCTCGCGCGCGCTGGAGCGGACCAACCGCGAGATCGCGGAACGCCTCGATGTCGCCATCGACACCATCCGCTCGGTGATCGATTCGGGAGAAGCTCCATGAGAAAATTGCCATGAGCCACATCAACGTCACCATCAACGGCCGGCAGTATCGCATGGCCTGCGAGGCCGGGCAGGAAAGCCGGCTGCTGCGGCTGGCGGAAAACCTGGAGGCCCGCATCGCCAGCCTGCGCGGCAAGTTCGGCGAAATCGGCGATGGACGTCTGACCGTGATGGCCGCGCTGACCGTCGCCGACGAACTCGTCGACGCTGGGCAGCGTATCCGCGCCCTCGAGGAAGAACTGAACGCCTTGCGTGACGTTCGCGTGGTCGCGGCCGACCGCGCCCGGGCCACGCAATCGGCGGTCGCCAATGCGCTGAATTCAGCCTCCGACCGGATCGAGAAAATGACCCAGGCGCTGAATCGCCCGGCCCGCAACGGCATTGCCATCGGCTGACGATTGACGGTGGCGCCGCTGGCGCTTTGGCGCGATCGTGACTACATTGGTCCGGCGAGGCTGCGTCGCGCGTCAGAAGCCATAATATCCCCGGGGCCTTATCGATCCTTTAGGGAACTGTCCCTGGCCGGGTCCGTGGACCCGATCACATGGTGCCCACCTACTTTCGTAGGTGCTCCGGGATCGAGTGCTTCAACGGCCATCGTGGCTTCGCACTTTCTTTTTCGCCTCCGCCACTTTCGCGCGGGAGAGGCGACAAGGACTCTCCGCAGTGGATGGAAATCAATTCCTCGCAAATCTGAAGAACGATTTCCGGCGCGGTGCCCTCGCGCAGCGCGACGCGTTGAGCGTTGAAGCGCGCGCCGATGCCGCGGCAAGGATTGCAGCGGCATCCCTGCCGGTGGAACTGCCGCGCGGCGTGATCGTCGCGGGTTACTCTCCGATCAACAGCGAGTTCGATCCGTTTCCGTTGATGCGCGCGCTCGCGGACAGAGGCGCGACGCTGGCCTTGCCGGTCATTATCGCACGCGAGCAGGCCCTGATCTTTCGCGTATGGGAGCCGGATGAGGGACTGGTGCGCGGACCGTTCGGGATTTTTCAGCCGTCGTCCGATGCGGATGAGGTCGATCCGGACATCGTGCTGGTGCCGCTCGCGGCCTTCGACCGCGCCGGTCATCGCATCGGCTACGGCCGGGGCTACTACGATCGCACGCTGGAAAATCTGCGCGCCGTCAAGAAAATAACCGTCATCGGTATCGCGTTTGCAGTGCAGGAAATCGAAACGGTGCCGCGACTTCCGCACGACGAGCAGCTCGATTGTGTGCTAACGGAACGCGAACTGATTGATCTGCGGAGTTTATAAACGTGCGCATTCTGTTTGTCGGCGATGTGGTGGGGCGCTGCGGCCGGGTCGCCGTGACCGAAACTCTTCCGGGTCTGATCCGCGACTGGACACTCGATCTTGTTGTGGTGAACGGCGAGAATTCCGCCGGTGGTTTCGGCATCACCGAAGCGATTTATCATGAATTGCTGGAAGCCGGCGCGGACGCGATCACGCTCGGCAATCATTCGTGGGATCAGCGCGAGGCGCTGGTGTTCATCGAGCGCGCGCCGCGCCTGATCCGTCCCGCGAATTTTCCACCGGGGACGCCGGGCCGTGGCGCCGCGCTGATCGATACCAAAAGCGGCAAGCGCGCATTGGTCGTCAACGGCATCGGCCGCGTTTTCATGCAGCCGTTCGACGATCCGTTCGCCATCATCGACCGTGAACTGAATGCCTGTCCGCTGCGCGAGGTTGCCGATGCGGTCGTTGTGGATTTTCACGGCGAGGCGTCGAGCGAAAAGCAGGCGATCGGTTATTTCTGCGACGGCCGCGCCAGTCTTGTGGTCGGCACGCACACCCATGTGCCGACCTCGGATCATCGTATCCTCCCCGCAGGCACGGCCTACATGACCGACGCGGGCATGACGGGAGATTATGAATCCATCATCGGGATGCAGCGCGAGGAGCCGCTGGGGCGCTTTCAGCGCGGCTATCCGGCGGGACGCTTCGAGCCTGCGGAGGGTGTCGCGACCCTGAGCGGCGTCGCGGTCGAGACCGATGACACGACGGGTCTTGCAACACGCGTCGCCGCTGTGCGGATCGGTCCGTTGCTGGAACGCGCCGTGCCGGGGTTTTGGTGATCCAAAGTCTGCTTCGTTCGAATTGAAACGAGAAGATCGAAACGTGCGCGATCAAGCTCCCTCTCCCCACGGGAGAGGTGGGTTGAACAAACTC
>JAGVII010000027.1 GCA_020056155.1 Afipia sp. | reverse complement strand
GCCCAATCAAGATCGCCCTCAAGGCCGAGCACCACATACCCCTGCTGGATTTGGGCACCCACGGTGCCGCCGAACATCCCGCCACTGACATTGAAGCTGCTACGGTCGAACCTGTTAGAGAAAAGCGTCAACGGATCCTGCGTGCCCCAGCCGTAGCCGCCGTTCACACCGACATAAAGGCCGGTCCAATTATAGACTTGGGCCACCACAGGTGCCCCCTTATAGGCTTGCACGGGAAGGTCTGCGGCAATGGCGCAGGTAGAGCTGACGGCAGCAAATGCCGCCCCAAGGATAAATTTCTTCATGTTAGTTTTTCCGATCATGATAACCCCAAATGCCTCAGTATGATTGCTTCTAGTGCCATCAAACCCGCTTGATACCAGGCGGCTGCCATGTCCCTTGGCCCGCCGGCAGGATCGAAGGTGGCGTAGCCTTCGGCCAGTACAGGCGCATTACGAGATAGATCGTGTCATTGGGCGCAGGCAGCCAATTTGCTTCCTTGTCCGCGCCGGGGCTGTCTTTCTGGATATAGAAGGTGAGCGAACCATCCTCGTTCTTCTTCATACCCGGCAACATCGGCGAGTTGATGAGGTAGCGATTGATCGGGTTCTTGATCAGGAGCTGGCTCTTGCCGTCATACATCGTCACCGACCAGAAGGAATTCACCGGCGGGAGTTGCCCGGCGGGAAAGGTGATAGTGTAGTTGTGCTTGCTGCCGTCGAGCGTCTGGCCGTCGCTGTCAACGCGCGTGAACGGATAGGTCGCTTCTGCCGGGTCGTTACCATAAATGCCGGCCTGAGCGGCGACGGCACGCTTCATCCAGTCGCCATTGTAGTGGGCGCTATCGCCCGGAAGACCGCTAACCCGCCAGCCATTGATCGTCTTGCCGACATTGGCGACGGCCTCGTCGACCTTCCGCTGACCTTCCTTCATGCCGAGGCCAAGCTCCAGCTTGTGCTCCAGTGGCAGATCCTTGAAGTTGAGGGTCTTGCCCGGCCCGACGCCGATGCGTGCCAGCCTGGCGCGTATCTCTTTCTCATTACCCTGCGCCGGCGCGAATTGCAGCGCGAAGTCGAGATAATCGAAAAAGTTGGTCTTCACGAGTTCCTTGTCGATTTTGGGGAAGTCGATGGTTGGCGCGGCCGGCGGCGGCGTCCGCTTCAGATAGGTCGAAAGCATCTGCACCTTGTAGCCGGCCTGCACGTTCTTGACGTTCTCGAGATCATCCGGGCCGAAAAGCTGGGTGCGATAGCCCGCAAGGGAAAACTGTGTGCTCGAACGAAACACCTGCTTGATGCCCGCCGGGGTGTCGCCCTTCCAGTCGGGCCCGACCACCATGTAGTCGCCGGCCTCGCTCCCTGTGGCACGGGTGCCGATATAGCCGAAATTGTAGGTATTGCCGTCGCAGAGCATGACCGAGTAGTAGCGCTTCGGGTCGATTGCCGGCACCGAGAGCACTACCGGCTCCGCCCGCAAATCCAGCCACGCGAAGGAATAGGGCGTGTCGCTGTTCGGCGTGACGATTGCCGTGTCCTTGTAGGTGAAGACGTTGGGCTCGTTCTTGATCTGGTTGAACGGCGCCTTGAACTGCCCCGAATTGCGATCTACCGCGTACTCGTACATGATTGCATAGTTCATCACGATTGGCAGTCCGTAGACGAAGCCTGCCTCGGCGATGTCCTTGGCTTCTAATAGTCTCGGCCAATCGGCTTTGTTCTGCGCAGTTGCCGGGGTGTACTTCGCCGTCGAGGCGGCGAGCACGGCGATCGCCGCGGTGGAGCGAAGTAAATCTCTCTTCGTCAACATTTGCGTACTCCTATATGACTTGATTGAATCGAACCGTATTCGAATGTCCGGAAGTTCATCGCAGTGCGGTGGTTGAAATGCCGGCCGGCACATTCGCCGCGACTTCCGCACTTGCGCCTACGGCCCGCGGGCATGTCCGTGCTTGCGATCGACGCGATCGCCAAGAACCCACGAGATTGCCAGATACTCATATCGCGACGTCCCCGGCGGCTCATGGCACCTCGTACGGTCCTTAGTAGCAAGGTGGATAGGGGTAGTAGCCGCAGCGCGGCGCGTAATAAGGATAGGCGACAGCGGCCGCTCCAACAGCCGCGGCCCCGGCAACCGCAGCGCCACGATAGTAAGCGCCGCGCCATGCCGTTCTGCGGGCAACACCGGCAAACGACATCGGCGTAAACGGGCGGCCAATGATATCGATAAAGACCGACGCCGGACCGTCGGACCCCGTCAGGTCGCCTTCGAGCACGTCAACATCGAAAGTCAGCTTGTCGCCTTCGAGCTTCGGTGATTTCAGCACAACCACGGCGTCGACAACAGCCGATCCGTCCTTCTTGAACCCGGAAACTGTTGCGTTCGGCGGGTCTTTTGCGAAATTGTCGCTTCCGCTGCCCCAGTCCTCAACGATCCGCGCCGTCAGATCATGCCCAGCAGACCGCACCGGGCGATCCGCAAACACGATTGCATTTGGGGAAATTCCGGCCAGAACAAGCTTTCCGTCATTCAGACTGACTCCCTTGGAGTTCAGAACAAACAACGACGGAACGACCTCGGGCTTCGCCTTTCCGATGGATTTCTCCAATGGCACGTGCGGCTTCGACTCGGCCGCCGATTGAGCGGAAACGCCTGTCGGCACACACGCCATACCAGCAACTGCAACGGAGAAAATGGCAGCACGTAGGATCGTCATTGGTTCACCTTTCCGTGAGCGCCGAGAGTGCTTCTCATCCCCCTATTTCGCGGCGATCAGGGCGGCGGTCTTGCCATTTCGCGCCAATGGCCAAGACAACGGTAAAATTTTGCTGCCGGATCGCGAAGCTCTGAAATCGTTGTGACAAAAGGGTCAAAAAAATCGCGCCGATTGTCGGCAACGCGCCACCCTAAACCTTACAGGTAAGCCGTGTAGGACTGGATCTGGGGTCAATTTCGACTCCCCCTTGACTGGCACTTTGGTTTGACGGGAATTGCAATCACCTCGCCGCCAACGTTCAGCGTCACTCCACCACGCGGGATCCGACGACGACGCGCCCGGGGGTGAGATAATTCAACAACGCCATGAAGACGGCGAGAATGAAAATGCCTACGACGCCCGCGACGATTCCGGAGGGCCAGGTCAGGCGTATCAGCTTGAACTTTGAAAACAGCAGCCAGACAAGGACAAGATAGCTGACGAGAATCACGAACATCGTTTGTCCTGTCGCAGGTGGCAGGGGCTGACGCTGAAGTTCTTCCGTCAGGGCCGTGAACCACTATTTTTTCCCTTGCCGGGGATTGCAACGGCATTCTCGTTTGGCAAGGAAGGCGTCTTGCCATCTCGCGCCAGTCGTGACGGTTTGCCCTGCTTTTCCGCATCTAGCTCTTTCCTGAGCCTGGATATGTCACTTCCAAGAACAGTTCGCTGCCGCCGATAGATCACGGGCGGCATTTTTGTCAAATGCGTGAAAGCACGGCTGAAGCTGCTCGTTCCCGTATAGCCGAGGCGTTGGGCGATCTCCGATATGCGCTCGTTGGATTGGAGCAGCAGGTGGCAGGCCGTATCGAGGCGCACTTCCGCAACCATGTCACTGTAGCTTGTGCCCATCCCGGCGAGGTGACGCTGCAACGAGCGCGAGCTTATCCCCAGTTGGAACGCTGTACGTTGAAGGGCTGCGTCACCGCGGCACAATGAGGCGGCGATCGCCGCACGCACTGAGTACAGGGAAGGTGCATGAACAGGCTTCATGGGACCTAAGACATGTGATGAAGACCAACGCCGTAACGCCTCGTCTAGCCTCCGCTTTTGCTGGAGCATGGGCGGAGAATCATGGGTGGTCTTGCCATAAGCCGCCAAGCTGAGACCCTAAGGATGCATCAGGCAGCATTTACGATTTTACAATACGCGCCAACTGGAAACTGTTAGGCTTTCGGCAGTTCAGCCAAATCCGATTTCAAAACGGGGAAAACCGCCCAAACTCATACTCTGCACAAGAGCCAGAAATGACCATTCCTTTAACCCGTTGCCAATTTATCATTCCTGTCGCTGCCATTTGTAATGAGGTCGGCGCCCCCACGGAGGCGCTGCTCAGCAAGCTCCGCCTCCCAGTTTCATTGGAGGAGAAAGCTGATCACTATATCCCAATCCAGCTAGCTATACGTTTCGCCGAGATCGCACAGCGATCGCAGGGCATCACGGATATTGGATTCCAGGCTGCCCGGCGGCTGCAATTCTGTCACCTGAGTGAAAGAATGCGCACCGTCATTCGCTTTTCGCCGACGCTCCTTGTTGCCTTGCAGCAATTGTGCAAATGGGCGTCGCTTGAGGACACGACCGTGAGTGTGTGGCTGGAGCGCGACGTCGATCATGTGAGAATTTGCAGCAAGATCGCGGGCACGGCCAGGATGCCGCATCTTGAGCATTCGCAGTGGCTTCAGAATGTTTACATGATGCAGATCGTCAGGCAATTTTCCGGCCCCCACTGGGTTCCGGCGACGATAGCTTTCGAAGCCCGTTATGAACCGAGCCCTGAAACTCGCTCAGTCTGGAAGAATACTCGCTTCATATCAAATCAAGGCGCCTCATGGATCGATATTCCGATATCGATGCTGGATCTCTCCAACCTCGCAAGCGAGACATCGGAAACCTCAACTGATGACGATGAGGCTGGGCCAGACGGCCACGAAATCGTCTCAGCAATCAAATTGATGTTGCCCTCCTACCTGGACGATAAAATTCCAACCGTCGCGGAAGTCGCAGAAATGGCCGGCATCAGCATCAGAAGCTTTCAACGAAAGCTTTCAAACGCGGGCGCTTCTTATTCCGACCTTCTTGACAGAGTCCGATTTGAAAACGCCTCTAAGCTACTGCGCGACACTGATGCCAAGATCATCGATGTCGCTTTTTCCTC
>JAGVII010000254.1 GCA_020056155.1 Afipia sp. | reverse complement strand
GGCACTGTTCGCAGCCGGTTACATCGCGCGCGCGCCCGCGTCGCCGCGATGCGCGCAGCACAGGCGGTGCGCTGATGGCGAACGAAACCCGCGTGAAAATCAAACTCGATCTCACCGAGGATCAGGCCGGGGCGCTCGCGCAGATGTGCAAGCGGATGTGTCATTCGCATTTCGTAGAGCTGTCGAGCCGCTTTTCCAAATATCCCGACGGTCGCCTCGAGATCGATCACATGATGGAAGCCGAGGCGGTCCTCGCTCGTGCTCTCCGTGACGAAGGATTTGCACCGCGATGAAAAGTTCTGCGGGGGTAGCTCAACTCTTAGAGCGCCGACGTTCCCTGTCGGAGATGCCGTGCGCAAATCCGGTCCCCCGCTCCACGTCGATCATCCAGGCCGCAGGCGCTGGCCTGCAGCAGGATCCTGAAACGCGCGCGCTCGGCCGTGCCGATGGCGCCGCAGGCCTGCCCTGGCGTTTTTCTGTTGTCGATCTCCTTTCCGGTCAAGTCGACTTGTTCGCGTATGCGTCTGGGTACCTCGAAGGCAAGCGTTTCGGCCCCTAACCATGCGAGGCACATTATGCCCCTGATCTGTAGCGGCTGCGGCTGCACGAATGAACGAGCTTGCCCCGGCGGCTGCAGCTGGGTGTCTACCAATCCGCCGGTCTGTTCGGCTTGTGTCGACGAAAATTTGTCGGCCGGAATCGGCGATGCTGCGGTTCTCGATCAGCCGGGCGATTTCTGCTCGGCTTCTGAAACGCCGGCGTTTCATAAACCGATCTGGACTTCGTCAAACGGCGGACATTGCGCGGCGTGTGGTCAAGGCTTCGTCGCGTGAAGAGCGAACGCGCCACCTTGGGCCGAGCTGTTCTCGCCGCCACGACGCGCTGCCCGCTGATTACGCGCGCCGCCGTGAAGGCCGAGCACGGTCCAGCTCGGGATCGCCGTCAGCAGCTCGACGATGCGATCAGCAACGCTGAGGCATTGCTCCGCGAGCTGCAGAACGTCCGCCTGGTCCTCAATCTCAAAGTCGATCACAGCGGAGACGCGGCATGAAAAAACCGGGAAATCCCGGCCTGCCGGTGCCTTGGGAGCATCCGGCCGTCGTCGGCAAGCACGCCGTCAGCATGACCCGCGACTACGTGGGCGGCGCGACGATCTCGGTCGCGACCTGCCAGTGCGGCTGGTGCAGCCGCGTCGATATCGAGCCAGCCACCGCTAGCCAAGAACAGGACGACGCGATTTTCTTTCACTGGCGCGACGTGATCGACGATTTCGTGGCGTCTCTGCGGAAAAGGAAGGCCGCATGATCGAGGCCGAAAACGAAGCGGGCGAATCGTCAGCGCACTTCGTCACGATCGAGGAGCTACGGCGCCGCATCAGCCCGAAAATGGGGCTGGATCGGTTCCGGGCGACGATCAAGGAAGCTGAGGAACGAGGTTTCCCCAGAAAAAGCGCGATTTGGGGCGGCTGGTACTGGCCGAAGGTCAAGCACTGGCTGGACAAGGACAACGAGGTCGAGAACCATGAAGTCGATGCAAGCGCCCAGGACGGGCGGGAAGACTTCGGAGCCGCGGATGCCCCCTCGCGGAAAAAGACCAGGCCTCAAGCGCGGGCGCCACAATCTCCCGTATTGGTACGCGAACCAGGTCACTCGCGATCCGAAGGGGTTCCCCGACACTTGCATCCCGTTGCCACCGGACGCCAGTGACGAAGAACTCGCGCAGCTTTGCCATGAGCACACTGCGCGACTGCGCGCGCATATCGCCAAGGTGGATGCCGAGACGGCCGAACCTTCGCTGACAAAGACGCGATACGACGGCACTGTCAAAGCCGCCTGCCGGATTTATCAGGAGCATCCGCTTTCGAAATTTCACAAGGTCGGACACGGCACCCGAAAAACCTACCTCGTGAGCATCAAGCTGCTTGAGAAAACGGTCGGCACACGCCTGATCCGCAACGTGACGGTGCTCGACGTCCAACATTGGTACGACGAGTGGCGCAAGGGTGCGGTCACGATCGACGATGACGGCAACAAAGAGATCGGCCCCGAGCGCATCGATCGCGCCCACGACGGCGTTTCGATGTTTAGAACCGTGATCTATTTCATGGCTGCGCTTCGACATGCCGATTGCAAAGTGCTGGCGTTCGAACTGAAGCAAGTCAAATTTGAGAAGGGCGGCGCGCGCGAACAGGAACTCACCTATCAGCACGTCAGCTCGTTTATCCAGACCGCGATCGCGCTGGGACAGAAAGGCGTCATGCCTTACGAGCGCGCGCTGAACATGGCGATCGCGACGGCTGCTCAATTCGAGCTGATGGTTCGGCAGAAGGATATCATCGGAGCCTGGGAGCCGACCCGAGCTGATCGGCGCATGCCGGCGGGCATCACGGCGCTACATCACGAAAGTGAAACATGGACCGGCTTCTTTACCTGGGAAGCGATTGCCGGCTGGCGCTGGCGCATGAAGACCTCAAAGTCGAAGTACAAGGCCGCCGCCGACTTCGATCTGACCAAGTATAGCCTGCTGATGCCGCTGCTCGAGGCGGTGCCCGCCGGCCCCGATCGCAGCGGGCCGATCGTCAAAGGCGAGCATGGCTTGCCGGTGCGCTATCGAAGTTTCGTAAAATGGTTTCGCCAGATTGCCGAGGTCGCCGGCATTCCGAGCGATGTCCAGAACATGGACGCGCGCGCCGGCGGAGCTACTGAGGCCGAGGAAGCGGGAGCCGCGCTCGATCAGATCCAGAACGCGCTGACGCATTCCAAAGCGACTACCACCGTCCGGTACATCCGCCGGAGGAACAAGAAAATTGCGGACGTCGCCGACTTGCGGCAGACCTTCCGCGCATCCGAAAAGCCGGGCAGCTGAAATGGTCGTTTTGTCAGAATCGCAGAACACGATTGAGGTCCGGTTGGGCCGCCTCCCCTATGTCCGTCAGAATCGCCTTCAACGATTCCAATGGCTTGTAGGAGGTTCGAATCCTCGTGCCCCGACCATCCTAAATTATTGATTTTTATATAGTTTTGCAGGAATCGCCGCACGTCCGGCGAATGCCCGGTTTGGCGCGG
>JAGVII010000094.1 GCA_020056155.1 Afipia sp. | reverse complement strand
CTGACGATAAAATCCGCAAGACGGATGCCCATCCGGTCGGAG
Source organism: Afipia sp. (assembly GCA_020056155.1). Lineage (GTDB taxonomy): Bacteria > Pseudomonadota > Alphaproteobacteria > Rhizobiales > Xanthobacteraceae > Afipia. The sequence continues at coordinate 2,813 of JAGVII010000094.1, read as the reverse complement.
CGGTAGGAGCCATAGAGCACGAGAATGCGGTCGGTCATATAAGCTGCCTCCGATTAAGCTGCCTCCGATAGAGAATGCGTGAGCGTAGCGAAGACAAGGCCCGAAACAAGATCGAATTTTGAACCCGATTGGCGTGGCCGCAGCCTGTTGCGAAAAATGACGATCCACTGGTATTCTCCTCACGACGCTGGTTTGAACCAAGAGACCTGCTGCAATGGAGGATTTCTCAATGATCCGAAAGCAACCTCTCTGGCGCGATGTTGCGGTATTAATCGCCGCCGTGTTCGGCTTCTCCTCCGTCGCAGATGCGTGCACCCGGCTTGTATACTTTGGCCATGGCGACGATGTTATCACCGCGCGCTCGATGGACTGGAGGGTCGATGTTCAGACCAATCTGTGGATTTTTCCGCGCGGGATGAAACGCAGCGGCGAAGCCGGTCCCAACTCGATCAAGTGGACATCGAAATATGGCAGCGTCATCGCGACGGGTTATGAGATTTCGACCACCGACGGTATGAATGAAAAAGGCCTTGTCGCAAACGTATTGTGGCTGGTGGAGTCGCAATACCCGAAGTTCGACCAGACCAAGCCGGGCCTGACCATCGCTGCCTGGGCGCAATATGTGCTCGACAATTTCGCAACAGTGTCCGAAGCGGTCGATGCGCTTCGACTGGAGCCATTCACCATCGTCACGGATGCTGTTCCCGGTCAGCCGGATCGTCTCGCGACTTTGCATCTGTCGATATCCGATGCGTCCGGCGACAGCGCGATTGTGGAGTATATCGGCGGCAAGCAGATCATCCATCACGATCGCAAATATCAGGTCATGACCAATTCACCGACATTCGACCAGCAGCTTGCCTTGAACGCTTACTGGAAACAGATCGGCGGCACCGTCATGCTGCCGGGCACGAACAGGGCAGCCGACCGCTTCGCCCGTGCCTCGTTCTACGTCAACGCAATCCCGAAAAGCGAAGATCCGGTCGTAGCGCTGGCCAGCGTGTTCAGTGTGATCCGAAATGTCTCGGTCCCTTTCGGCATCTCGACGCCGGGCGAGCCTAACATTTCATCGACACGCTGGCGCACGGTCGCCGACCAGAAGCGGAAGCTGTACTTCTTCGAATCTGCCTTGACGCCGAATACGTTCTGGGTCGATCTCAAGAACATCGACTTCTCCAGCGAGACCGGAAAGGTCAAGCGGCTCGATCTCGGAACGAACCAGACCAATGTCTTCGCCGGAGACGCTACCAAAGAGTTCAAGGTCGCCGAACCCTTCAAATTCCTCGGCTTATGATCATCCTGAACTGCCGCAATCCTTCAAAATCGGGATCGAAGGATCAGGGGCGTGTGGCAGGGTGAACGCGATTCACGCAAGCCACTTTCCGAGCAACCGCCTGCCCACATTTTCGTATGCGTGTCCGCATCGCCCGGACATTTCGACGTCGAAATCGAGGTATCGCTGCGGTCAAGCAGCAACATCGCGATCACGTCCGGGTGCATAGAGTCGTCCCGCGCTTGCCGTGCCTGAGCAAGGTGCCTTTCTTGGTCATCGTCAGCGTGATGCCCCGGCCGGTGTAGCGCGTACCCGTCAGGGTGAACCGCTTCCTCAGCGCCACGGCCTTTCCGTCGATCTGCACGTTCGCGACCTTCGAATCCAGAAGCGCAACGAAGCGTGCGCCGTCGGCACAGGTGAAACTCTGAAAGGTCTGCGCGGACGCCGGCGACGCGCTCGCGCCGGTCAGGACGGCAAATGCCGCTGCAAGGAATGTCAGCCGTTTCATCGTTTGCCTCTCCCGCTCCAGCTATCCATCGGGTTCCCTCCGCCTCGCCCCGACAACCCGCACGCTCCGCTAGTCTAGCAGGCCCGCCTTTCCTGTGCATATCGCAACAGTTCACGGGAGCAAGCGCCCGTATGGGAGTAAGCTGGTGCCTTGTCGGCCATTGCGATTTCGCAAGCGCCTTCAAATACCTGTGGTCTTTCGGCGGTTGTCCGCGAGTCGCGTCATCCCTGGTTTGGAGGGAAAGTTCAGATGCTGACAAATGTTGCGCTCCGGGATGCAAGACCGGCGGTGATCGTGTGTCCGGGCTGCGCAAAGCACCTGATGGACGTCATGGACGTCCGCTGGGCAATGACCAAGCTCGAGTTTACCTATGCCTGCTCGGGCTGCGGCACCGAAACCATCCGCGCGATCGCGGGCGACACCCCGATTTTCACGTCGCGCGCCACCACGCATCTGCGCAGCCTTGAGATTTTCCGCTTCAGTCCCGATGCCACTGAGCGGCCGCGTCACCGCGCGGTGGAAACCGCTATCAGTTCGCAGGTGGTCCGCGAGCGGCGGACGGGCTGAAAGTAACCGCGAGACGCGCCTCGTCAGAAGCAGAGGTTGGTCACCACCTTGCCGGACTTGTCCTTGAGCACGTAGGGGCATTGCGCGCGCTTGAGCGCCGCCTTGGCGTCGTCGTTGCCAAGCGCCGCGGCCTTTTCGTAATAGGTTTTCGCCGCGCTGGAATCCTGCGCGCCGCCCCGGCCTTCCTTCGCGAAGGCTCCCATGCGCTCCAGTGCGCCGGGATGATCCTGCGCGGCCGCCTTCTCAAACAGGTTGCGTGCGCCTGCGTCGTCCCTCGGGCCGCCCACGCCATCCTGCAACATCAGTCCAAGCTGAAACTGCGCCTCGGCGTTGGTCTCCGCTGCCTTCGCCAGCAGGCTGCGCGAACGGGCTGCATCGGCGGGTGCTGCGCCGCCCCTGCCTGAGAGGGCGGCAAGGTTGCTGACGCCGCGCGGATTGCCGGCCTGCGCCGCGCGCTCGAACAGT
>JAGVII010000432.1 GCA_020056155.1 Afipia sp. | reverse complement strand
GCCTGGCGAGATCGCGCTCGGTGTCCGGATAGCAGGCGATGGCGACCGCGATCCTGGCTTTCTCGCAGGCTTTTCGCAGAGGGGCGTCCGGGCGCAACTCGCCGGCCTCGATCACGATACGGCAATCCTTCGGCTGCATCTCCGCGAGCGTATCGATGCCGCTGGCGAAACTGCGCGACCCGGCTCTGATCCGGATGGCCCGGCGGCCGCCGAACAGCGGCACCGTCATGGCTTCCTCGATAAGGCGCGACGGTTCGGCGGCGAGTTCGTCGCCGTCCATGCGCACCAGTGAAAATGGATCGTTCGGATCGTCGACGGCTGACGCCATCAGGGCGTCGGCGCGTTCACGCACGAGGCCGGTGTCGGGACCATAGAGCAGGATGATCGGCCGCGACGGATCGGGCCGGGCCAGAAACGCGTCGATTTCTTTCCCGCGAAGCGCGACCACAACTATTCCAGGGCTGATTGTCGATCAGGTACCGGCAACGAAAAACGATGCGAGGCGCTGATTGATGTTGTCGGCGATAACCTTGGCGGCGCGGTCTTCCGCGTCACGCAGTCCGCGCGAGCGGGCAAAGCGCTGCGCCTGTCCCGGAATGTCGTAGGACACGCGCGAGAACGTCGTTCCGGTCAGCACCGTCCTGTCGGTGGCGTTGTCCTTCAGCTCATAGACCACATCGATGCCGTAGTTTTCGATGTCAGGCCGGGCGGTGGTCGGATCGACGATGATCGACAACCGCGACGTTCTGACCCGCATCAGGAGGCGGTGGGTCGGTGGCCCGCCGACGGCACTGCCGTACATGCTGAACATCAGATTGTTGCGAATCTCGACGCCAAGCCGCGCCTCGCGCGAACCGTTGGGCAGGTTGAGCGGGGGAACTTCGACGCCCTGCAGTTTCTCCCGCAGCGCCGATCCGCCGCTTGCGCTGCGCTCGCCATACATCGGCTGGAAGCACCCAACCGTCATAGCCGCAAGGGCTGCCACGGCCACAAGCCGGGCTGCGATGCGCGTATCAAACCACGACATTCACGATCCTCTGCGGAACGATGATGACTTTTCGGGGAGATTTCCCGTCCAAGGTCGATTTTACTGCATCGATTGCCAAAACGGCAGCCTCAATTTCCCCGTTCGAAGCATTTCGGGCCACCGTGACATCCGCGCGTTTCTTGCCATTAACCTGCACCGGCAGCGTAATTGTGTCATCGACCAGCAGTTTGGGCTCGATTTCGGGCCATTCGGCCTCGGAAACCAGCCCCGAATGCCCTAGCGCTTGCCAGCACTGCTCGGCCAGATGCGGCGTCATCGGCGAGATCAGCCGGGCCAGGATATCGAAAGCTTCCCGGGCGGCAGCCGCGACCGCCGGGTTGGTTTCCAGCGGTTTTGCCGGTCCGTCGACGATCTCCGCCAGCGCCCCCACGAAGGTATAGAGTTTTGCAATCGCGGTGTTGAAGCGCAGCCGCTCGATCGAGGCCGAGATGTCGGCGAGGGTGCGATGGGCGATGCGGCGCAGCGCCAGCGCCTCCTCATCGTCGCCCGCGGGCGTGCCGGGCTTCGGCAGGTGCGGTGCCGCGGCGTTGACCAGCCGCCAGACCCGCTGCACGAAGCGGCCTGCGCCCTGCACGCCTTCCTCGCTCCAGATCACGTCGCGGTCCGGCGGCGAGTCCGACAACATGAACCAGCGCGCGGTGTCTGCGCCGTAGGTGCCGATGATGTCGTCAGGATCGACAGTGTTGCGCTTCGACTTCGACATCTTCTCGATCGGGCCGATCTCGACGGCCTCTTTCGTGGTCAGCAATGTCGCGCAGCGTTTGTCGCCGACGGTCTCGATGTTGATCTCGGCCGGGGAAGCGAAGGTGCCGTCCTGCTTCCTGTAGGTTTCGTGCACCACCATGCCTTGCGTAAACATGCCCGCGAACGGTTCGTCCATGGCGACATGTCCCGTCGCCTTCATCGCGCGGGTGAAGAAGCGCGAATACAACAGATGCAGGATCGCGTGTTCGACGCCGCCGATATACTGATCGACCGGCATCATGTGGTTGGCGACGGCAGGCGTGGTCGGCGCGTTCTCGTTCCAGGGGTCGGTGAAGCGTGCGAAGTACCACGACGAATCGACGAACGTGTCCATCGTGTCGGTTTCGCGCACGGCCTTGCCGCCGCATTGCGGACAGGTGACGTGCTTCCACGTCGGGTGATGGTCGAGCGCGTTGCCCGGCTTGTCGAAGGTCACATCCTCCGGCAGCACCACCGGCAGATCCTTGTCGGGCACCGGCACCACATCGCATTTCGGGCAATGGATGACGGGGATCGGGCAGCCCCAGTAGCGTTGCCGCGAGATGCCCCAGTCGCGCAGGCGGAAGTTGACCTGCCGTTCGGCGACCGGGGCGTTGCCGCGCGTCTCAGTCTCAAGCCGCTTCGCAACCTCTTCCTTCGCCTGCTCGATGGTCATGCCATCGAGAAAGCGCGAATTGATCAAGCGGCCCTCGCCGTCATAGGCGGTGTCGGTGATGACGAACGTTTTCGGGTCCTGGCCTTCGGGGCATACGACCGGGATATTGCCAAGATTGTATTTGTTGACGAAGTCGAGCTCGCGCTGATC
>JAGVII010000312.1 GCA_020056155.1 Afipia sp. | reverse complement strand
TTCAGCCGGTCGTAGAAATCGAACACCACCTCGTTGAGCGGCAGTTCGTATTTCACCATGGCGCGGGCGCCGACGTAGGTCAGTTCCTTCTGGTTGCCGCGCCGCTCCTGACACAGCTTCAGCACGCTGCCGAGATACTCGTCCGGGGTCAGGATCGTGGCTTCGATCCACGGCTCGTGGATCTCGGCGATCTTGACCACGTCCGGCATGTCGATGGGATTGTGAATCTCCATCTCGGTGCCGTCGGTCAGGTGCATCTTGTAGATCACGCTCGGGGCGGTCGCGATCAGGTTGAGATTGAACTCGCGCGACAGGCGCTCCTGAATGATTTCCAGATGCAGGAGGCCGAGGAAGCCGCAGCGAAAGCCAAAGCCCAGCGCGGCCGAGGTCTCCATCTCGAACGAGAAACTGGCGTCGTTCAGCCGCAGCTTGCCCATCGCGCCGCGCAGGGTTTCGAAGTCGTCGGCATCGACCGGGAACAGCCCGCAGAACACCACCGGGATGGCGGGCTTGAAGCCCGGCAGCATCTCGGTGATCGGCTTCCTGTCATCGGTGATGGTATCGCCGACGCGGGTATCGGCGACTTCCTTGATCGCGGCGGTGATGAAGCCGATTTCGCCGGGGCCGAGTTCGTCCACCTGCGTCATCTTGGGCGTAAAAAATCCGACGCGCTCGACGTCGTAGGCCGCGCCGGTGCCCATCATGCGGATGCGCTGGCCCTTTTTCATCACGCCATCGACGACGCGGATCAGAACCACGACGCCGAGATAGACGTCGTACCAGCTGTCGACCAGCAGCGCCTTCAACGTCGCGTCGCGGTCGCCCTTCGGCGGCGGCAGGCGGGTGACGATGGCTTCCAGCACGTCGGGAATGCCCAAACCTGTCTTTGCCGAAATCATCACCGCGTCGGAGGCGTCGATACCGATCACGTCCTCGATCTGCTGGCGCACCTGCTCGGGTTCGGCGGCGGGAAGATCGACCTTGTTGAGCACCGGCACGATTTCGAGGCCCGCGTCGAGCGCATGATAGACGTTGGCGAGGGTCTGCGCTTCCACGCCCTGTGACGCATCCACCACCAGCAGCGCGCCTTCGCATGCGGCCAGCGAGCGCGAGACCTCATAGGCGAAGTCGACGTGGCCCGGCGTATCCATCAGGTTGAAGATGTAGGTCTTGCCGTCCTTCGCCTTGTAATTGAGGCGGACGGTCTGCGCCTTGATGGTGATGCCGCGCTCGCGCTCGATGTCCATGGAATCGAGCACCTGCTCCTTCATCTCGCGCGCCTCCAGTCCGCCGGTGGTCTGGATCAGCCGGTCGGCGAGGGTGGACTTGCCATGGTCGATATGGGCGACGATGGAGAAGTTGCGGATGTTTGAAATAGGGCTCGTTGTCATCGGCGGGGGATAGCATTCGCGCCTCCCAGCGGCAACAAAATTGGGCTGTTCCGAGGCTGACTTCCGCAGAAATCGCAATGATTTGCTGTTGCCGCCGCGGGCTTGCCGCTGCTAGCAAACACCAGCAGTCACAGCCGATACGGGTCACTGGAATGTCCGATGCTTCATCGACCGAGACCGGGCGCAGAACCGGAAAAAATCCCGGTCCGCGCACCGGATTGCGGTCCCGGCAAAAGGCGCGCCTGCGCCATGTGCCCGTCACCCGCCGCGTGGCGGCGTGGGTCGCGGCGGTCGCGCACGATCCCGGCACCAGCCTCAGATTCGTCATTGGCTTCGCAGTGGCGCATGCGCTGCTCTGGACCATCATCCTCACCGCGCTGAAGAGTGCGCAGGACGTCCACATGGACGTCGCCGAGGCTTATGCTTGGGGGCAGAAATTTCTCCTCGGCTACGGCAAGCATCCGCCGCTCGCCGGCTGGATCGCGGGCGTCTGGTTCCGGATCTTTCCGGTCACCGACTGGGCGACCTATGCGCTGGCGATGACGGTCACCGGGTTTGGCCTGGTGATCTGCTGGCTGATCGCGGTGCGCGTGGTCGATCACCGCCGCGCGATGTTTTCGGTGGCGATGCTGGCGCTCTATCCGTTCTTCACCTTCAAGGGCTTCAAGTACAATCCCGATCTCTTGCAACTCGTGACGCTGCCGCTGTTCGTGCTGGCCTATC
>JAGVII010000060.1 GCA_020056155.1 Afipia sp. | reverse complement strand
ATTCAGATCACGGATCGGGCCAAGGACGTCATCAAGTCCGGCGGCGAATGGATCAGTTCAATCGATGTGGAGAATCTGGCAATCGGCTGTCCCGGCGTGGCCGAAGCCGCCGTCATCGGCATTCCTCATCCGCAATGGGAGGAGCGTCCGCTGCTGGTCGTGGTGCCGTCTGCATCAGAGCCCGCAACAGCGAAGTCGATCTTCGCCTTTCTGGAGGGGAAGATCGCGAAATGGTGGATGCCGGATGATGTTATTTTCGTCGAGGCGCTGACATACGGCGCAACCGGCAAGGTGCAGAAGATGGAATTGCGCCACCGCTTCGCCGGTCACTACGCATCACAAAAGAGCGCATGAAGGTGGAGCGGCCGGCGAAGGCCGCGCCGTCTTGCTATGCGGCGCGAGCCTTCGAGCGCGGGGCCTTTGCTTTCACGGTCTTTGCCGGCTTCGGTGGAATGGTTTTCGGGCGCGCGCCGGGGCCGGGATGGACATGAACTTCCTTGGCCAGCAAGGGGTCGCCGCATTCCGAGCAGATCATGACCGGATTGAACTGGTGTCCGCACTTCTGATGCTCGTGCAGCAGCGGACGGCCGCGTTCATCCACCATATGGATGTCACCCCAATGAACGATCGCCATCATGATCGGGTAGAGATCGAGCCCCTTTTGGGTCAGGATATACTCATGCCGCTTGGGCGACTCCTGATAGGCAACTCGCCGCAGGACGCCGAGACGAACCAGCTTCTTGAGGCGTTCGGCCAGAAGGTGCCGGGTGATACCAAGGGCGGATTGAAAAGCTTCGAAACGGCGGGTTCGCAGGAAGCATTCACGGAGGATCAGCAGGCTCCAGCGGTCCCCGATCACGCCGATGGTGCGGGCCATGGAACACGGCTCTTCTTCAAGTTCGTCCCATCTCATTGTCGGTCTCCGGTTTGTGCGCAGGGGCACCCTCAAGCCCCATGTATAGCCTGTCGAGTCACCATTCTAAATAGGCACTGAGTTGGACAAAAGTCCTATTTTGAGGCTTTCATCGCAAAAAAGATGGTCTGAGATGTGCTTGGAATTGACAGTTCAATTTTAGAACTCTATGAATGACCCGTCGCCTTGGCAAGGGGCGGCTTGTGTCATAGAGACGCTCAATAACAGTGCCAGAGGAGGAAAAGCGTGGTGGCAAGTCCCTTGAAGGTCGAGTTTCAGTTCGATTTCGGCAGCCCCAATGCCTATCTGGCGGAGTATGCGCTTCCGGGCATCGAAAAGCGCACCGGCGTCAAGTTCGACTATGTTCCCGTGCTTCTCGGAGGCATCTACAAGGCGACCAATAATATGTCGCCGTTTGATTCGCTGCGCGGCATCAAGAACAAGCCGGAATACAACGCTCTGGAAACCCAGCGGTTCATCCGTCGGCACAACATCACCAAGTTCAAGCAGAATCAGTTCTTTCCGGTCAACACGCTGATGTTGATGCGCGGTGCTTGGGCAGCGCGGTTCGAGAATGTGTTCGAACCGTATTTCCGCGCCGCCTATCACCACATGTGGGAAGAGCCGAAGAAGATGGACGACGTCGAAACCTTCCGTGCGGCATTTATTTCGTCTGGCATCGATATCGATAAACTGATCGCGCGTGCGCAGCAGGACGATGTGAAGAAAAAGCTGATCGATGTCACGACCGATGCGGTCAACCGCGGTGCATTTGGGTCGCCCACCTTCTTTGTCGGGACGGAGATGTTCTTCGGCAAGGACCAGATTCGCGATGTAGAGGACTCAATTGTCGAGCAGCTCGGAGCAGCGAAAGCAAAATCCGCCTGAGGTCTCCCTGTCTTGAGTGACTTTTTGAATCCAGCGGCGAAGCCGGCTGCGAGCCCGTTCGTCCGGTCATATAAATAGGGGAAGAAACAGATGCCTGGTCCTTTGAGTGGCGTGCGGGTTCTGGATCTGACGGCGGTGGTGTCCGGGCCGTATGCGACGATGTTTCTGGCGGATCAGGGCGCGGACGTGCTCAAGATCGAGCCGAT
>JAGVII010000704.1 GCA_020056155.1 Afipia sp. | reverse complement strand
TGGCGTCGGCGCCTCGGGCACGCTGGCGGGGGGAATGGGTGGCGGCGCGTCGCCGACGAACTGGGCGGCCGCAGGCTGCGCACTCACAATCGCGAACAGACACGTCAACACGCGCATCCATGCCCATGCGTGGCGACGCAAAGGATCCATGGAGCCTGTCCGCGCACCGCAAACGGCTGTCCTGCGGCTGTGTCCGGAGGCTGTCATGGCGGAGGTTTTTCACCGAAAACGAGGCAAATTCAAGCCTGACGACGGTCTTGACGGCTTTTGAGGAGCCGCTATCCGGGAATAGCGCCTTCTGCCCCGGCAGAAGCCGCGCTACAGTCACATTTCCTGATTACGCGAGACGCGTGTCCACGGCTCAATCACACCCATTTCGCGTTCTCATGACCAAATCCGGTCGAAGGCGACCGATTCGCCGTCATGAGCCCTCAGGAGACGGACGTTGCTCGAAAGTTTGATGGGATTTCGCCAGAACGGCGCAAGGGGCAAAATGGAGCTTGGGGCGGCAGCACTCACCAAAAGGCCAACAATCGGGCTGGCGCTCGGCGGCGGCGCGGCCCGCGGGTTCGCCCATATCGGCATTCTGCGCACGCTGCTCGCCAACGGCATCGTTCCGGACATTGTGGTCGGCACCTCCATCGGCGCGGTGGTCGGCGGCTCGTACGCCGCAGGACATCTCGACACGCTGGAATCGTGGGCCAGGGGTCTCCTGCCGCGCAATATCTTCAGCTATCTCGACATCCGCCTCAACGGGTCCGGTCTGATCGGCGGCAGCAAGCTCGCAGCCCAGCTCGAGGCGTCATTCGGCGCCACCTACATCGACGAGCTCCCGCTGAAATTCGCGGCGGTCTCCACCGAGGTGAATACAGGTCACGAAATCTGGATCACCAACGGAAAGCTGGTCGATGCGGTACGCGCATCCTACGCCCTGCCCGGCATTTTCGAGCCGGTGCTGATCGGCGAGCGCTGGCTGGTGGACGGCGCGCTGGTCAATCCGGTGCCGGTGTCGGCGGCGCGTGCGCTCGGCGCGGAAATCGTGATCGCCTGCAATGTATCGACCGACGTTTTCGGCCACGGCACCATTATCTCCGCGCACGGAAGGGTTGCGAAAGAAACGGAGGAGCCGGCCGAACCGCCGGCGCCGGAAAAGCGCGGCTTCGGAAAATTCTTTTCGGCCGAAAAAACCGTGAAGCGGGAGTTTTTCGGCAGCGCCGGACGTCCGGGAATTTCCACCGTGATGGTCGAAGCCTTCAACATCATGCAGGACCGCATCACGCGCTCGCGTCTCGCAGGCGATCCGCCGGATGTGCTGATCTCTCCGCGCGTCGGCAAGATCGGATGGTTCGACTTCCATCGCGCCGAGGAAATCATCAATCACGGCACGCGTGCGGCCGAGCGCAACATCGAGTCGATTCAGGAAGCGATCAATCTGCTGACCCCGACGGCAAACCAGACGCCCGGCACCGCGCAACCGACACAGCCTTAACTGCGGTTTCCGTCATTGCGAGCCAACGGGTCCGGCTTCGCCGGCCCGATGACAGGCTCCGCGAAGAAATCCAGGCTTGAGAATAGCTAGCGCTGGATTGCTTCGTCGCTTTGCTCCTGGCAATGACGACATGCTCAATCCAGCATGGCACTACGCCGTCTTGATGTAATCCTGCAGCGCTTCCTGCTCGCGCTCATATTCCGCGACGCGCCATTTCACCACGTCGCCGATTGAGATCAGGCCGACGATCCTGTCGTTATCGACAACAGGCAGATGCCGGAATTTTCCCGACGTCATGACTTCCATGATGGCGGATACGGTATCCGATTCATGACAGGTGATGACCTTCGACGTCATCACGCTGCGCACGGGTTCTTCGAGCACGCCAGCACCGCGCTCGCCCAGCACGCGGACCACGTCGCGCTCGGAGAGAATGCCGTCGATTTTCTGACCGCTCATCACCATCACGGCGCCGATGCGGCGCTCGGCGAGAATCTTGATTGCTGCTGAAAGCTTGGTGTCGGGCGACACACTGATCACCTGGTGGCCCTTGTTACCCAAAACTGCTCGAACCGTCATTGTAGCCTCCCGAAAATCCGACCACGTCATGCTGCTCTTGATGCCGAGCGCAGTGCGGTCTCTAATTTTGCCGTCGAGTCAAACAACGCACCGTCTGATTGGTTTCGCGCGCCTCCGATCCTGCCTGACCGGATGATGGAGCAAATACCACCGGCTCGCAAGGCGGCGCATGGGATCGCATGGCAGCCCGAACGGGAGTGGATCGATTGATCGCTGGTCAGTCTGCCGCAGGCGGCAAGGCCCGCGCATCGTTATCCTGCACGATGGCGCGCGGCACCGGGTCGAACAACGAAAACAACACCAGGCCTGCGACAAAACCGCCGATGTGCGCCTGCCACGCGATGCTCTGCGCGGACGCGCCGATGGCGATCGCGCCAAGTCCGGTGATGATGTTGAGGCCGGACCAGACTGCGAGGAATCCAAGCACACTTGGATTCTTCAAAGACCGCATCAGCGAAAGCGCGGGCACCCTGGCCGCCGCTTCCGCATCGCCGCGACGGAACGACAGGAAGCTTCCGTGCTGGAACGCGAAGCGGATCGCCGCCGCCATCATGCCGGAAACCGCCGCCGATGCGCCGATCATCGGCGCGACCTCATGCTGGTGGGTCACCAGATGGGCGAATGCGCCCGCAATCGCGGTAACGGCGAAAAACGCAAAAAACCGCGTGGTCCCGAACCGGCGCGCGACCGCGCTGCCGAACGGCAGCATCCACAACATGTTGAAGGCGATGTGGGTGAGATCAGCATGCAGGAAGGCATAGGTCAGAAACGTCCAGATTTCCGCCCCGACGCCGCCGGGAAACCGCCCCGCCAGCACGGACGCGTCGTAACGCGCGGGCACGAAGCCGAACGTCCAGATCACTTCCGCGTCGGTGGCGAGCGGCAACAGGGCGCGCAGGCCGTGGATGCCGACCATGATGACGAGCAGCGCCGTCATGCCGAACGGAATGGTCAGGATCGGTTCGCGGGGGGATTGAGGAGAGTCCAAGGCGCACAATATCCGGAGCGGGGCTACCTCCTGAGATAGGCGGCTTTGGCCATGCGGTGCAAGCGGCAGGACCGAGGCAGCGCAAAAGAAAAAGGGAGGGCTTGAAGGCCCTCCCTTGGTCTTGCCGGTCGTTCTTGTACGGACTGTCGAGTGAGAGCGCTGCTTCGCGCTC
>JAGVII010000240.1 GCA_020056155.1 Afipia sp. | reverse complement strand
GCCACGTAGTTGGCCCGGACGATGACCCGAAGCCTCCCGGACGCGCGAGAGAACGTCTCTCCCGCGCGCGCAGGCGCCGCATCCCGCCCCGCGCTAACAAGCGTCCCTGGCAACGCCCCTCAAGTGAGGCGGGATGAATAGGAATATAATCTCTATTCGGAATTTGTCAAGCCTGGGAGGGCAAGTTTACCTAAATGAGCCTCGCGCGGCTTCTATCCCCCGAAAGAGACGCCGTGTTCGATTCCCGCTCATTTTATAGCGCACCTTATCCGAAGACATTAGTTTCTCTATGCAATCAAGCGCCGTGCATACAATCCGTGGAAGGCCCGCTTTTTCGATGCTCCATGACATCGGCATAAAGTGCGAGAATGTATTTCGAAATTCGTTGTGAAGCCTAAGCAAGTCCTTCTCTTCGGCTTCCTTCAATTTGAGGAGGCCCGCTTCATGACAGCGTTTCAGCAAAACATCGAACTCTGCGAGGCGTTCCTTGGGATAGGGGCCTTCTCTATTCTCGTGCCACGCAAGAACTAACCGACGGGACTTCTTGTCCAAGACATCCACGCTTGATGTACCGCCAAGCACGCTAACCATTGCGCCCTGCAAACCATTCTGTGCGCCGATAATGATCCACTTCCATTGTGAGGGCGATGACTTTACCAGTGGCGTAACAAGAGCAAGAAGATCAACTGAAGTTAGGACATCTTCGATCTCATCGAAACGAATGTATTGCTTACCCATAAATCTCCACCGCTCTCTTCACCGTGAAGTTATTCCGCTCGTCCCCGCGCAGGCGGGGACCCAGCCCTTAAAGAATTCGCGATCTCACTTCCAGCTAAGCATGGATCCCCGCTTTCGCGGGGATGACCGGAGAATGAAGCGAAGCCCGCGAGATACTCGGGTCAACGCGAAGTGCGTACCTCTTACAGATAATCCCGGAAGTAATCCGCCATACTGTCGTCGCCGTCTGTCATGCCGAAGTCGACCGGCTGTGCCAGCAGCAGCGCGCTGGCCTGCGTCTTGTAATCCGGCGACACGTCGTCGACGCCGGGAAGCGGCTGGCGCAGGATGTCCAGATAGGATTTGTAGTTGTCCTGCGAGCCGCTGAAGATGCAGTTGCACATGCCGGGATCGGCATAGACATAGCGGGGCGCGCCGCCCGCCCTGTGAATCACGAAGCGGTGCGGCGGCAGCGCCTTGAGCGCGCGCTGGCCTGCCGCGTCATTGGCGAGCTGAATGCGGAACCCGGCCGAGCGCAGATAGAACGCGTTCTTCTCCAGAAACGGCTTGCTCGGCGTCGCATGCTCCGCCGCCAGCGGCCACGCCAGCAACGCTACCGTCAGCGCGGCCAGCGGCGCGAACGCATGCCGCATCACGGTGCGGACATCCGGTGCGCGGACGCTCATTGTCCGAAGATTCATTGTGCGAAAACTCATCGTGCGAAACATCATGGATCACCTTTGCAACATGTCATGCACCAGCCGCGGCGCGGCGCGATTCAATTCGCCCGGCCCTCCGGCTTCGGCGCACCCATCGCGAGCGCATTGTTGAGCGTGTCGCGCAGGTTCACCGCCGCGGCCGCCGTCATGCGCAAATGCGCCACCGCCTTCACCCGGCTGACGACCTTGCCGTGCGGCGCGGAGTCGATCAGGCCGGTCGCCAGCATCAGATTGAGCAGGCCGCCATTGTTGCCGAACGTCGGGCACACCTCGAAGAAGATCACCGGCGCCTCCATGACGCCTTCGATCGGAATGAAGTTCGGATCGGAAGGGATTGCGGGCGTATCGGCCATCATGTGTCCTTGAATGTGTCAGGTAAATTGTGTCCGGCGGAATGAATTGTGTCCGGCCGGACTGTGTCGCGCGAACCGAGAGTATCACGCCGGCGTTTACGATTTTGACGTTCCTGTGAAAGCATGCATCGTGGCGCGCCGAAAGTCTATTCAATGCCACAAGATGTGGTGCGATTCTCCGTCGCCATCGTCAAAGTGCGCCGCGGAATCGTTAGGTGTTTGAAGGAAATGTGACTGGAGCTTTTCCAGTTTCACATCGGCGTATGCGCGTTGCAATTCGCGGTACCGACTCACATCTGCCCCATTGCGCAAGCATGGTCCGCCCGCTCACCG
>JAGVII010000324.1 GCA_020056155.1 Afipia sp. | reverse complement strand
TGGCGGGCAGGGGACCGGCCTTGGGCTTGCCATTGCCAAGGGCATTATGGAAGCGCATGGAGGTGCGATCCGGGCGGAGAGCCCCGTTGCCGAGAGCCACGGCGCCCGCTTCGTCATGACGTTCCCGCGAAAGGACCCGAAGGTATGAACGCCCGCGCCCGTGTGCTGGTCGTCGATGACGAAGCCGCGATCCTGCGCTTCCTCAAGCCTGCCCTCGAGGCGAACAGCTATGAGATGAGCAGCACCGATACTGTCGCCGACGCAATCAAGCGGATCGCCGCCGAAACCCCGGATATTGTCCTGCTCGATCTTGGGCTCGCCGACGGCGACGGCAAGGATGTCATCCGCCGTGTACGGGAGTGGTCGGACGTGCCGATCATCGTGCTGTCGGCACGCGAGCTCGAGGCCGAGAAGATCGATTCCCTCGATCTTGGCGCCGACGACTATGTGAACAAGCCGTTCAATGTCGGTGAACTGATGGCACGGATGCGGGCGGCGCTGCGCCATCGGCTACAGCGCAAGGCCGAGACGCCCTTGCTCCGCGTCGGCGATCTGGAGGTCGACTCCGTTCGTCATCGTGTCACGCGCGGGGGGGCGGAACTGAAGCTGACACCGAAGGAGTTCGAATTGCTCTCCTTTCTGGCGCGGCATGCAGGCCGCGTCGTTACGCACCGGCAAATTCTCGCCGCCGTCTGGGGGCCTGCACATACCGAGGATACGCAATATCTGCGGGTCTATATCGGCCAGCTCCGGCAGAAGATCGAGGACAAGCCGGACGATCCACGCGTGGTGTTGACGGAGCCGGGGATCGGATACCGGGTGAGGGAGATGTAGCTGCGCCGGAACGTCAGGGGCCCGATGGCGCGATCGCCTGCGAGGCTGCCTTCTTGTCCTTCCGCTCGCGCAGCCAGTTCTCGAACCGCTGGACGATGACGAAGAACGTCGGAACGAAAAGCACCGCGAGGCAGGTGGAGGCGATCATGCCGCTGAACACGGTAATGCCGATTGATTTGCGCGCGCTGGCGCCGGCGCCGGTGGCGAACACCAGTGGCGCCACGCCGAGAATGAAAGCGAACGATGTCATCAGGATGGGCCGGAACCGCGCCCGCGCAGCCTCGACGGCGGATTCCAGCAGTGGCTTCCGGTCGCGGACATGCAATTCGAGTCCGACTTCGACAATAAGGATGGCGTTCTTCGCCGACAGGGCGATCAGCAGGATCAATCCGATCTGGGTGTAGAGATTGTTCTCGATCCGCAATCCAGTGAGCACGGCCATCGGGCCGAGCAATGACAACGGTACGGCCAGAATGACGGCGATTGGCGCGTACCAACTTTCATACTGCCCGGCGAGCACCAGATAGACGAGCAGCAGGGCGAGGCCGAAGACGTAGTAGATCTGGCTGCCGACAGCTTTCTCCTGATACGACATCGCCGTCCATTCGTATCCGGTGCCCGGCGGCAAGGTTTTCTCGGCGATCTTTTCCATCAGCGCCATGGACTGGCCGGAGCTGTAGCCCTGAGCGGGTAAGCCGATGATGGTTGCGGATGGATAGAGATTGTACAGGCTGATGAGAGAGGGGCCGACCGTCGGTGTAATGGTCGCAATTGTGCCAAGCGGAATCATGGCGCCTTGCTGATTCCGAACCGTCAGGTTCTCGATGTCCCTGGTGGTCAGACGAAATTGCGAATCCGCCTGGGCATAGACCTGAAAAGTGCGGCCGAACTTGTTGAACTGGTTGACGTAGGACGCGCCGAGATAGGATGCGAGCGTCGAGAACACCTGATCTGTCGTGACATGCAGCGTCTGGGTCTTGATCCGGTCGATTTCGATGTCGAACTGCGGCACCATGGAGCGGAACGGCGAACTGACCCGCTGCAGGGCACTCTGCGTCTGGGCATTGGCCACGACGGCCTGAGTTACGGCCTGCAACTTACCGAAATCGGAGGTTCCATCGCGCAGTTCGACCTGCATGGCGAAGCCTGCGGCATTGCCGATGCCCTGGATCGGCGGCGGCGGAAGCACGAAAATCCGTGCTTCCGGGATAATTTCAAGTTTCTTGTTCAGTCCGATCACGAGCGAACGCAGATCTTCCCCGGGGCCGCGTTCATCCCAGTCCTTCAACATGAGATAGGAGACGCCAGCATTGGCGAGGCTTGAACTGTTATCCAGCGCCGATATGCCGGCGATGCTGATGACCTGCGCAACGCCCGGCGTCTTGCTCGATATCTCCGTGACCTGATCCAGAACGCGCTGTGTACGATCGAGCGACGCCCCATCCGGCAACTGGACGGCTGCCAGCAGATAACCTTGATCCTCGATGGGGATAAATCCGGTCGGGACGCGAGACAGGCCGTAACCGCCGATGCCGATCAGCACAAGCGCAACAATGACCGACAGGTTGCTATGCGCGACCATGCGGCCGATCAGGGCTGTGTAAAGTTTCTCGAGCCGGTCATAGATCGCATTGAAGCCGCGGTAGAACCAGTTGCGCTGTTCTGGCGGCACGGGACGCCGCAACCACAAGGCGCATTGTGTGGGTTTCAATGTCGCGGCATTGATCGCGCTGATAAGCGCCGTTGCCGCGATCACGAGCGCGAACTGCGCATAGATGCGGCCGGTCAGTCCCGGCAAAAAGGCAGCCGGCAGAAACACCGATACCAGCACCAGCGTGATTCCGATGATCGGCGCGAACAACTGGTCCATCGCCTTGATCGCCGCGTCATGCCCGGACAAGCCCTGCTCGATGTTGTGAGCGGCGCCCTCGACGACGACGATCGCGTCATCGACCACGATTCCGATGGCGAGGACGATCGCGAACAGCGTCGACAGATTGATGGTGAAACCGAGCGCGGCCATCGCGGCGAACGCTCCGATAATCGTGACCGGGACGGTGGTTGCCGGGACCAGCATGGCGCGCCAGTCCTGCAGAAAAACGAGGATCACGACAAGAACCAGAAGGCCTGCCTCAATCAGCGTCTTGTAGACTTCATGGATCGAGGCCGACACGAACTTGGTGGTATCGAACGGAATTTCGAACTTCATGTCCTGCGGGAATCCGCGTGCCAGGTCGTCCATTTTTTTCTTGACTGCCTGCTGGACCTCCAGCGCGTTCGCGCCGGGCGACTGGAAGACGCCGATGCCGATGGCCGGTTTCTTGTCGAGCGAAAATATCTGGCTGTAGGTCTGGGCGCCGAGTTCGACACGCCCGACGTCGCGAACGCGGGTGACATCGCCATTGCTGCCCGTTTTGACGATCACATCGTCAAACTGGGTGACGTCGTCGAGCCGTCCGTTAATATTGAGGGTGTACTGGAATGCCTGTCCGGGGGGCGTTGGCGGCATCCCGATCTGGCCGGCGGTGACCTGCTGGCTCTGCTGCTGGATCGCCTGAATGACATCCTGAGGCATCAGCGCAAGCGCCTGCAGCTTGTTTGGATCGAGCCAGACTCGCATCGAGTACTGTCCGGCGCCGAAGACGGTGACATTGCCGACGCCGGGAAGGCGCGAGATCTCATCGCGGATATTGATGGTGGCGTAGTTGCTCAGAAAAAGACTGTCGTACGTCGCGTTCGGAGAGGTCAGTGTCACGAACAGCAGGATGGCCGTCGATCTCTTCTGGACCGTGACGCCTTGGGTCTGCACCGACTGGGGCAGGGACGACAGGGCGCTGGAGACCCGGTTCTGGACCAGCACCTGTGCGAAATTCAGATCGGTCCCGATCTTGAAAGTCACCGTGAGGGAGTAGGTGCCGTCGGCGCCGCTGTAGGACTGCATATAGAGCATGCCTTCGACGCCGTTCACCTGCTGTTCGATCGGCAGGGCGACGGTATCGGTGACGGTCTTCGCGCTGGCACCGGGATAGCGGGTCGTGACCTGCACAGTCGGGGGGACCACGTCCGGGTATTGCGCGACGGCAAGGCCAAGCAGCGCAACGCCGCCGATCAGGATCATCAGAATCGCGATGACGTTCGAAAGAACCGGCCGCTCGATGAAGAATTTCGAGATCATGGCCTGGTCCTATTTCGCGGATGCGCGAGGTTGCTCGATTTTCTGAAGCTGCGGATCGACCTTCTGGCCGGGGATCGCACGCAGCAGGCCGGCGATCACGACACGGTCATCAGGCTTCAGGCCACTCTCGATCACGCGCAGCTCGCCCTCGAGTGGACCGGTCTGCACCTTGCGCTGTTCGACGATATTTTCACCATTGACCACGAGGACGTAACGTCCGGACTGATCGCTGCCCAATGCGACGTCGGGAATCAGCAAGGCGTCCTTCTGCTGATCGAGAGGAACGCGAACCCGCACGAAATATCCGGGCAACAGGACACGGTCTGCATTTGACAGGATGCCGCGCACCGCAAGCGTCCCGGTGGATTGATTGACTGTCGGCGCGGCGTAATCGAGCTTTCCCCGGTGCGGATAGCCGCTTTCGGTTTGAAGCCCGACCTCGATCGGAGTTTCCCTGAGGTCTTTCGACGTGAGACCTCTTTCGGCCGCCGCCGCGCGTATCCGCAGAACATCCTGTTCGTTGACGTTGAAGTTTACGTAGATCGGATCGAGCTGGACGATGGTGGCGAGCTGGGTCGGCGACGACGCGCCGACAAGTTCGCCGATTGAGACGAGACGCGCACTGACAGTGCCATCGAATGGCGCGATCACGTTGGTGTAGCTGTAGTTGACCGCCGCGATCTTGGTGTTGACCTGAGCCTGCTGCAGATTGGCCTGCGCATTGTCCCGCGAGGAGGTGGACTGCTCGAGGGTTGCCTGCGACACGACCTGTCGCGTGACCAGATCCGACTGGCGCTTGAAGTCGGACTCAGCCTGTCTCAACGAGGCCTGCGCGCCGGCCTCGGCGGCCTGTGCCTGCTCTAGTTTCAGTTTGTAGGTCTCAGGCTCGATTGTGAAAAGCGTCGTGCCCTGCTTTGCGAACGCTCCGTCCTTGTAGGAAATCGCCTGAAGGAACCCCTGCACACGGGCGACAAGGTCGACGGTGTTGACCGGGGCCGTGTTCCCGGTGGCGATCAGATACCGCGTTATGGTCCGTTGCACCGGCAGCCCGACATCGACTTTGGCCGGCGGGGGAGGGACGAAACTATTTTGTTCGCAGGCAGTTAGCGCGAATAGCGCAAACATGGCCAGAAGGGCACGGGGAACGGTATGTGCTCCGCACCTCATGGCGGCGCCGGGTGCGGTGCGTAGCGTCGGACACGTAGGCTTCATTCAGATGCCTCGTCTCAATGTTTAGCGGAAATACGCTTGATCAAAAGAAATACGCGCGGTCAAAAATGCGTCCGCCGGCCAAGAATAACAACAATCTGCTTGCGGCGGAACTCAAAAACGAAAATGATGCGGGCAGCGAAGATTATTCCGTCAATTTTTTTACAGTTTCATTCTAGTTGGCGCGACGAGTTCGGCAACAACAATAGGATTATTCAAATGATCAACACGTTGAAACGTGTTGTGGCGTTGTGGGCGCTGGCGATGGCGGTCGTTTTCACGACAGCAGTGCCGGCTGCTTCCCAACAGCCCACCGATGAACAGCGAAACGCCATCCGCTCAGCGTGCCGTGCCGACTATGAAGCGAACTGCGCCAGCGTGCCGCCTGGCGGCGCGGCTTCATTGCAGTGCCTGCAGAAAAATATGTCGAAGCTGTCGGGGTCCTGCAAGCAGGCCGTGAATGCCATCGAACCGGCCGCCGCCGCACCCAAGGCGGCCGCACCAGCGCCTGCGGCTCCCGCACCGGCGAAAGCTGCCACACCGGCACAAAAGCCGACCGATGCACAGACCGCGGCCATACGCAGCGCCTGCCGTTCCGACTATCAAAAGAACTGCGCGAGCGTGCCACCGGGTGGCGAGGCTTCATTGCAGTGCCTGCAGAAGAGCATGCCTAAACTTTCGCCAAGCTGCCAGAAGGCAGTCAGCGCCGTGGGCGGTGGCGGAGCAGCGCCTGTTGCGGGCAGCGCACAAGCAGCCGCAGCCGCGCCCGCCCTGATGCTGCGGCCGATGCGGCCACGCGAGGAATTGTTTGTCCTGAGATCCGCGTGCAGCGGCGATGTCCGCACGCTTTGCGGAGGCGTGGCGCCCGGCGGCGGCCGCATCGTGCAGTGTCTGGCCGTGCGCGCAGCTGACCTTTCACCGGCATGCAAGGATGTTCTGGCTCCATTCGCCGCGCGATAGCGTTTTTCGGGATCGTTGAACTTGCGGAGGTCTGATGCGCAACAGGCTATTCGCCGCGAAAGGCCAGGATCAGCTGGACCAGACGGACGCTTAAGGCAAAGTAACAGACGGACATGATGATCAGATACCCGACATGCCAGCTCAGCTTTGTGAGCTTGTAAAAGCCGTCGAGGAAATTGAGACAAAGAAGGACGATACCGAATAGCTCGACCCCGCGGCCAACAAGACTGTGACGCAAATAGCCGAACAGGAGTATGGCCGGGTCGGTACTGGAGACATGAGCGCCTGCCGATATGATGAGTGTCGCAACGATCATTTTCTCGACGTGACTAAACATCTCCTTTGAGACGTGTTCGACATGCTCAGTGTAAAACGCAAGCCACTTGCTTCGGATATCCTGCATGGTCTCTCCCCGCGACAAAGGCCGGTATCGGATAGATCCGGTTTGAGCTTACTGCTTGGGACTTTACGCAGCTTGAGTACAACGGCTGGACGGCAAAGAAGCAAGAACCTCACTGCCCTGACTTGATCCGCTAACAACCGGAAAGGATGTACACATGACACGCGCGATCTTGATTGCTGCTCTTCTTTGCTTGTCGGGTGCTGCGCATGCGCAGGATCTGACGGCTGAACAGCGCAGCGCCTGCATGGGCGATTACGAGAAGTTCTGCAAAGGCGTTGCGCCGGGAGGAGGGCGGATCATCGCCTGTCTGTCCAAGTCGAGCGACAAGCTTGCCCCTGAGTGCAAGAAGGTGTTGACCGCCGCGGAGAAGAAGTAGCCGGCGGTGCGCCGGATCCGTTCGGGAGAATTGCGCCAGGATCAATCATGTTCGATGGGAGGTAATCATGCGCATGATCTTGCTTATGGCCGCCGCTGTGCTCGCTCTTGGCGGAACGATGACTGTCGTGACCACTGACGCCAATGCGGTCGTCTGTGCCCGTGGAGTCTATCGCGCGGGCTGTGCCGGCGCACGGGGAGCGGTCGTGGTTCGCCGCCCGGCGGTCGTTCGCCCGGTCGTTGTTCGGCCGGCGGTTGTTTGCCGAACCGTGTGGGTGAATGGCGTCCGTGTCCGCCGCTGCAGGTAGCAGCAGTTGCTGCGACAAGAGTCGTCGTGCCCAGGTAGCTGAGGTGACCAAGCGCTGCTGAGCGCAATGTCGTGTGGCGGTCTCTGACGCGCCGCCGGCATGCGCGCACGCGTTCAGCGTTTTCCGCCGGCATTCATGCGGTCTCGCCGAGAGCGGATCGTCAAACGCCCTTACATCATCTGAAATTTGAGCGAGTCGGCCCTTTGCAAGGGGAGCCCCGGGATTCTTTTTGTGTCATAAGACTGTCTCGATACGTTGAGTCTTGTCCCTTCGATCACATCAGCACACCTGTTGCCGCAGAGAAGTCCTCCGCAGCAATCAAGCCGATGAGAAGTCAATGACAGTTTACAGCGGCCCGGTCTTCGATATGGCGGTGAGTCAGTTCGGCGTCATTGCGGATTATCTCGCGATTCCTGCGGACGAGCGCGACAGGCTGCTGTTACCCAAGCGTGCGGTGGTCGTTTCCTGTCCCATTCATCGTGACGATGGATCGACGGCGGTCTTCGAAGGCTATCGCGTTCAGCATCATTTGACGCTCGGTCCCACCAAGGGAGGGACGCGCTTCGCTGCAAGCGTCGATCTCGGCGAGGTCGCGGCCCTTGCGATCTGGATGAGCTGGAAGTGTGCGCTTGTCGGGCTGCCTTACGGCGGCGCCAAGGGCGGCATCGGCGTCGATCCCTCAAGCCTGTCCGCGCACGAACTGGAATCGCTGTCGCGCCGCTACATGCAGGAAATGATTCCGTTTGTCGGCCCTCATATCGATGTGATGGCGCCGGACATGGGCACCAATGAGCAGGTGATGGCGTGGTTCATGGATACATATTCGATGTATCAGGGCCGCACCGTGACGGAAATCGTGACGGGAAAGCCGGTCAGCGCGGGCGGAACGCTGGGGCGGCGGGAGGCGACGGGGCGTGGCGTCGCCCACCTCGCCAAACGCGTGATGACCGAGCGCTCGATCGGCCTGAATAGTGCGACGGCTGTGGTTCAGGGCTTCGGAAATGTCGGGTCGATCGCCGCGGCGGAATTGCAGGCGATGGGCGTGACAATAGTTGCAGTCAGCGATCACACCTGTGCGCTGCATCGTCCGGCGGGTCTGGATGTGGCGGACCTGATGAGGCACGTGGCAAAGCACGGCAGTCTTCTTGGCTACTCGGAAGAACTGAAGTGCGATCCGGTCGCGATGCTGATGTTGCCGTGCGATGTTCTGGTGCCGGCCGCCACCGAACGCGTCATCGACGCCGGCATCGCCGGAAAACTGCAATGCAGGATTCTCGCCGAGGGGGCGAATGGTCCCACAACACCGGACGCAGACCGCGTATTGGAGCAGCGGCAGGACGAGATTTTTCTGATCCCCGACATTCTATGCAATGCCGGCGGCGTCGTGGTCAGTTATTTCGAATGGGTGCAGGATCTGCAGCAGCTGTTCTGGGAAGAGGAAGAGGTAACGCGGCGCGAGTATCAGATTCTCAATCGCGCGTTCGATCAAATGGCGTCGCGGGCGAAACGCGACAACATCTTCAATCGAACCGCAGCCATGGCCATTGGTGTTGAACGCGTGCGCGCCGGGAAAATGACGCGCGGACTGTTTCCCTGACAGTGGCCATAGTTACCTGACCCGGCGGCTCGGCCGTTTTTCCCGGCGAACGCCGCCAAATCCAGCGATGATCTCAGCGATTGTACGAGCGCGCCTGAGGGCGTTCGCTCGTGTGCGGGGTGACGGCGCGGGGGAGCAAGCCCGTCTCTGATCGGGAAACGCGTAGCTGTGGCTAAATCGCCGGGGACTTAGCTACTGGCGGTGCGCAATAATGCACGGTAACGTGCTCATGCGACAGGAAGAAGCACTGTCCGACATGTCAGGTCGGTGACAAGGAGTTCTGCTATGAAATCACACGTGATTGCTGATGGTTTCTGGCGCTCTGGACGAAACAGGCCGCTGTTGATGTTTGTCGCAATTGCCATTGGGGCAGGTCTGACCGGCTGCGACAAGCCGGCGCAGCAACCTGCAGCCAGTGCGCCGCCGCCTGTTACGGTCGCTCAGCCGACCAAGCGGACGGTGACGGACTGGGATGAGTTCACTGGCCGGTTCGAAGCCATTCAGCAGGTTCAGATCCGGGCGCGTGTGACCGGCTTCGTCACGGGGATCGAATTCAAGGACGGTGCCTTCGTCAAGACCGGCGATCTGCTTTACGTCATCGATCCGCGTCAGTACGAGGCCATCGCGGAACAGGCGCGGGGGCAACTGCTCGACGCCAAGGCAAAGGCCGAACTGGCGGAGCGCGAACTGGCGCGCGCGCAGCAACTGATCAAGACGCAGGCTGTGGCCGAGTCCATCGTCGATCAACGGCGCCAGCAACTTGAATCCGCGCAGGCGGCAGTTCTGCAGGCCGAGGGGGCGCTGCGCCGGGCCGAGCTTGACGTCGAGTTCACGAAAATCAAGTCGCCGATCGATGGCCGCGTCAGCCGTCATCTGGTGACGGTGGGTAACCTTGTGCAGGGGAGCGAGAGCGGGGCCACGCTGCTGACCTCGATCGTGTCGCTCGACCCGATCCATGTCTATTTCGATATGGATGAATCGATCTATCTCAGAAACAACCAGTTATGGTTCGAAGGCAAGAGGCCAAGTTCGCGCGATACGCCAAACCCCGTGCAGATCATCCTGTCCGGCGAAACCAAACCCTCGCGCGAGGGAACGATGGACTTCCTCGATAACCGGCTTGACGTCGGCACCGGGACTCTGCGCGGCCGCGCGCTGGTCCCAAATCAGGATCTGTCGATCCTGCCCGGACAGTTCGCCCGCGTGCGCGTGATCGGAAGCGCTCCCTACGAAGCGCTGCTGCTGCCCGATACCGCGATTGCATCGGATCAATCCCGCAAGATCGTCTTTGTCGTGAAGAGTGACGACACGGTGGAAGCAAAACCGGTCACCCTTGGACCCATCGACGGTGGGTTGCGTGTCGTCCGCGAGGGGCTTGCGCCGGATGATCGTGTGATTGTCGAAGGACTTCAGCGTGCGCGGATCGGAGCGAAAGTCGCGCCGCATGCGCCGAAGGCCGGCGGGGGCAAGTCATGAATCTGGGCCGCCTGTCGATCAACCAGCCCATTCTCGCCATGGTGCTGTCCATCGTGCTGATGATTGTCGGCGCGATTGCCTACACCACCCTGCCTGTCGCGGAATATCCGCCGGTCGCGTCGCCGACGGTGATCGTTGCCACGCAATATCCGGGCGCATCCGCGCAAACCGTGTCGGATACCGTCGCCACGCCGATCGAACAGGAGATCAATGGCGTCGAAGACATGGTGTCTATTTACAGTCAGGCGACCTCGAACGGCCAATTGACGATCACCGTCGAGTTCAAACTGGGCACCGATCTCGACAAGGCGCAGGTGCTGGTTCAGAACCGGGTGGCGATAGCGTTGCCCCGTCTGCCGACGGAAGTGCAGCGTAATGGTGTCGTGACGCGCAAAGACAGTCCCGATCTGCTGATGGTCGTGTTCATGCTGTCGCCTGACGACACCTACGACCAGCTCTACATCAGCAACTATGCGCTCAGGCAGGTGCGCGATCAGTTGCTCCGGCTGGACGGTATCGGCGACATTCAGATCTTCGGCGCGCGGGATTACTCGATGCGCTTGTGGCTCGACCCGGATAAGATTTCCACGCTTGGAATGACCGCCGGTGACGTCGTCGCGGCGATTCGCGCCCAGAATCTCCAGATCGCCGGTGGCCAGATCGCCGAACCGCCGATTGCCGACCGCGCGTTTCAGCCCAATCTCACCTTTACGGGGCGGTTGAAAGATCCGCAGCAGTTCGAGAACATCATCATCAAGGCCGGAGAGGATGGCCGTATCGTGCGTCTGCGCGACGTGGCGCGGATCGAACTCGGCGCGCTGGCCTACACGACCAACAGTTTTCTGTTGAAGAAATCCGCGGTCGCGATGCTGGTGTCGCAGCGGCCCGGCTCGAATGCGCTGGCTACCGCCAAGGGCATTTCCGATGCCATGGCGAGGCTCAAGGCGGATTTTCCGCCGGGCCTCGAATACAATATTGGCTACAATCCCACCCAGTTCATCGCGGAGTCGGTCAACGAACTGATCAAGACGATCTATGAAGCGATGATCCTGGTCGTGATCGTCGTTCTTGTATTTCTTCAGGGCTGGCGTCCGGCGATCATTCCCATCCTCGCGATTCCCGTCTCCCTGATCGGCACCTTCGCCGTCATGGCGGCGCTCGGATTTTCGATCAACAACCTGACGCTGTTCGGGCTCGTGCTCGCCGTCGGCATCGTGGTGGACGATGCGATCGTCGTTGTCGAGAATGTCGAGCGGCATCTGGCTGCGGGCCTGAGCAGACGCGAAGCTGCGCTGCTCACCATGCAGGAGGTCGGCGGCGCGCTGGTTTCGATCGCGCTCGTGTTGTGCGCGGTGTTCGTGCCCACCGCGTTTCTGGGCGGCATTTCCGGTCAGTTCTTCCAGCAGTTCGCGGTGACCATCGCGGTCGCAACCGCGATATCCTGTTTCTGTTCGCTGACCCTTTCTCCGGCGCTGGCGTCGATCATCCTGCGCCCGCATGAAGAGAAGCGTCCGCCGGCGAGCTGGAATGTGATCGCGCGCGGATGGGACAAATTCACCGGAGCGTTCAATCGCGTATTCGATCGCCTGTCGCACGGCTATGGCACGGCCGCCGGCTTTGTTATCCGGCATTCGGTTGTGATGCTGCTGGCTTACGTGGCCCTGATTGCTTCAGCCGTCTGGCTGGTCGTTATTACGCCGCAGGGCTTCATCCCGGCGCAGGATCGCGGTTACGTCATTGTCGCCGTGCAGTTGCCGGGCGCGGCGTCGCTTGCTCGCACGACCGAGGTGGTGCGTGAGATCGAAAAGATCGCGCTTGAAACGCCTGGTGTCGTTCGCGTGCCTTCCTTTGCCGGCCTCTCCGGCGCGACACGGACGCAGGCCAGCAACGCAGCGGCGTTGTTTCCGGTGTTCGAGGACCCGAAGATCCGGCTGAAGGAGGGCCTGACTGCCGATGTGATCACCGCAGAGTTGCGCAAGCGGCTGTCGGCCATCGAAGGTGCCTTCGTGATCGTCGTGCCGCCGCCTGCTGTGCCGGGCATCGGCACCGGCGGCGGATTCACCATGAGCGTGCAGGACCGGCAGGGGCGCGGTCCCGAACTGCTCGCGGCCGCCACAGACGAACTGGTAAACGAAGCGCGGAAAGCCCAAGGGCTGACAGCGGTGTTTTCACCGTTCAGCGCCAACACGCCTCAGGTGTTCGTCGAGATCGATCGCCAGAAGGCGCAGATGCTCAATGTGCCGGTTCAGAACGTGACGGAAGCGATCGAAACCTATTTCGGTTCGACCTACATCAACGACTTCAATATTCTTGGCCGTTCCTATCGCGTGGTGGCCCAGGCGGATCTGCCGTTCCGCCGGGAGACGTCCGATCTCGCCAGGCTGCGGACCCGCAACACGGCGGGAGACATGGTGCTGCTCGGAAGCGTCGTCGATTTCCGCGATGTATCGGGACCGGACAGGGTCGCGCGTTACAATCTTTATCCGTCCGCCGAGTTGCAGGGCGATACCCTTCCGGGAACAAGCTCCGCAACGGCGATCGATATTATGCGAAAGCTGGCGGCCCAAACGCTGCCGAGCGGGTTCGGATTCGAATGGACCGATCTGTCGTACCAGCAGGTGACGGGCGGCAATACGGGCCTTTACGTTTTCCCGATCTGCGTGCTGTTCGTGTATCTCGTGCTTGCCGCGCAATACGGCAGCTGGACCCTTCCATTCGCCGTGATCCTGATTGTGCCCATGTGTCTGCTCGCCGCGACAATCGGCGTGCGCATCATGGGGCAGGATATCAACATCCTGACGCAGATCGGTTTCGTCGTGCTGGTGGGGCTGGCGGCCAAGAACGCTATCCTGATCGTCGAGTTCGCCCGCGACATCGAACGGGAGGGACGCGATCAGCTTGAAGCCGTCATTGAAGCGTGCCGGTTGCGATTGCGGCCGATCCTGATGACCTCGTTCGCATTCATCCTAGGCGTGCTTCCGCTGGTGATTTCATCGGGATCCGGATCGGAAATGCGTCAAGCGGTCGGCGTCGCCGTATTCTTCGGCATGCTCGGTGTCACGTTGTTCGGCCTGATCTTCACGCCGATCTTCTACATTCTGGTGCGTCGGCTGTTCCCGGGTAGCGTTGAAATGGAGCCCCGGACCACGGAAAGTGTTCCCGGCTAGTCCGTTTGCTGCTTCATTCTGTCAACCAGCAACTCCGCGACGCGGAGGCTGGAGGGTGTGGTGTTGCGGGCCGCGAGTTGCACCAGTGTTACCTGCGTTGCCTCCAGCCGCTTGTCGCGCATGGGAATGGCGACCAGCGTACCCGCGACCAGTTCGGGCATCGCCGCATTCCGTGGCAGGAAGGTGCCGAGGCCAGTTTTGGAAGCTATCGTTCGTAAGAAGGCGATGGAGTTGGTGTCGCCGTAGATATCGAGTTCGATGTTGGCCTTGGCGCAGGCGCGATCGATTTCCTGGCGGATACCGAACGACGGATCGGGCAGGATTACACGCAGTCCTGCAAGGTCCTTTATTGTGCAGCTTGCCTTGCCTGCCATCGGATGTTGCGGCGCAACCATCAGGCACAGCGATTGCCGCATGCGGGCCAGTTCGATCAGGTCGCGGCGAGGGGCGCGGCCGAAGACGAGCCCAAGATCGACCTCATGCCGTCCGACCATTTCGGCGACGCCGCGCGAGCCCACAGTGGTCACCGCGATCGAAATGCCGGGGTAATCCCTCGAAAGATCCACCACAAAGTCCGACACGAAGCTCGCCAGC
>JAGVII010000812.1 GCA_020056155.1 Afipia sp. | reverse complement strand
CTCGCGGTCATAGACCTGAATATACGGCAGGGCCTCGGCGAGCGTCTTCGCCGTCTCCCAGCTGCGTTCCTCGGACTGGCGTTCTGTTTCGTTCATCACGCGCGCGAGATAGCGGGGGATGGGGGCGGTGTCACGGCGAAACCCGTTGGGTGCCCCTCACCGAGGCACCAGAGCCATCGCGCGAGTCAGGCGGTTAGGTCGATCCGTTCGACGGTAACTCCGCAAAACCACAATCGGGCGCCGCGGACGTGAATGCGAAATTCGAGCTTGCCCGCGTCCGGCCTCACATCCAGATGCATTTCCCAAGGCCCCTTCCGCTTCGGCACGTGTCGCGTAAGGACATTGGACCCGTCGGTGACGTCTAGGGTTATTCCGCCGCCCGGATCCTGTTTCAGATCGACAAGATCGAA
This sequence comes from Afipia sp., assembly GCA_020056155.1. Taxonomy (GTDB): domain Bacteria; phylum Pseudomonadota; class Alphaproteobacteria; order Rhizobiales; family Xanthobacteraceae; genus Afipia. The sequence continues at coordinate 10,373 of JAGVII010000812.1, read as the reverse complement.
CTTGACGAGATAGTTTCCGGGCGTAAGACGCCGATTGGGGCCGGTGGTCGCCCCGCGTCTCGCTCTGCTACGAAGGCCGATAGCGCTGGCGAGGTTGCGGGCGTCGAGCAATATTCCGCCATCGACCCGTTTGGCGGCTCCCTTGAAACCGAATTGATCCGCCGAGAACCGACGTTTCTCGTCAAGAACGGCAAGCTTTTCATCGACAACGGTTTTGACAGCGCTTTCGCTGTCCAGCTTGCATCCAGCACAGGCCTTGAGAGCGTTCCAGCGTTTCTCGTTGAACAGACGTCTCACGCGGGCTCGAGAGGCGCTTGCCAAGGTCTCCACCACGCTCTCGCGCCGCAGATCCCCGATACGCCCATAGCGATGGAAATCCTGGCAACAGGTCAGGACAGCACCGTCCCAGTCGACGACAAGCTCCGTTATGACCATTTCGGGACCGCATCCAACAGCGGTAGGAGCTAGGGCCAGGTTGTCGTAATTCGGGCTCTGGCCGCAACGGTTCGACAGCGCGATGAACTCGGTCTCGCCTGCACCCCTCTCTTCCCAGTGCGATTTGATGTTGGCGATTTGATCAATATTTTGCCGGTGAACCGGACTGACGATATGAACCCGACCGGCTTGGTCCGCGATCAACTGCTCCGCACGCGGGAAGGTCCGCCGCACCTTGAGCGGGCGCATGACCGTCTCATAAACATCAGAAGTAAGCGCCTCGATATGCACCGCGATATCGTCGATCTTCGCCAGGGCGTCACGATGCTTGGCGGCGTCATAAAGCGCGGCGTTCGTGGAAAGACTGATATTCGCCTTCGGACATAGGCTCCGGATCATTTCGACGCGAGCCGCGAGATGGGGATCTTGCAAAGGCTCTCCGAACAAGCCGAAAGCAACTGTGCCGTCGAATTCGAGATCGGCGAGTTCCCGTATTATTCTCTCGAAAAGAGCCATATCCATGACCCCCTTGGCCTGGGTCCGTGAATAGACCTTGTTGGTTGGACAGTGACTGCAATTCGCATTGCAGACTGCGGTCGTGCCGATCACCAGGAAACGCAGGGATCGGTGCGGTATGTCACCCGGATAGAAGTTGAATCTGTCTTCATTCCTCTCGTATTCGCCGACAGGGGCTTGGGTGAAAAACCTCAGGTGTGTGGTCGAGACGTTCGCGCTGGCATGCCCCTCGAAGGTTATCTCCTGCGCTTCTGGCAGGTGAAATTTCAACGTGAGCGCATCTAACCTGACCATGGCGTCAGCGTCGCCGACACATACGTCATCCTTGGCCAGTTCATGACCTTCCGGCGACAGCGCGCGAACGGCGATGGTTTCGCTTTGGGCGTAGGGAGACATCTGAACCTGCAGCCTCACCATGTGAGGTCCAGCGATCAACTCCACGCGCTCGCGCATGAAGACCCCTTTAGAGGGAACCGCCCCCGCCTCGACTGGATCGATGACGTTCACGCCGCCGCGAAATTGCGTCATGGCCAGCTTCCTCATTCAACAGACGAATGCCCGCGCCTAGGCCATACACCGGCGCAGTCATTGCCCCACACCCGATCGGAACGCAATATCGCGCGCCCGCTTCACCAGACATACATTTACATTGACCCTCAGCGCTGGATATAGGGTCATCCGGCTCATTCAACACAGATGGGCTTCAGGAGCGTTCCCCCATTCCGTCTCCCGTCAAATTCTTCCGAGAACAGTCTCGGATCATCGGCGCGCTGGTCATGCGCGAGATCGTCACCCGATATGGCCGGGAAGGCATCGGCTTTCTGTGGGTAATCGGCGAACCTCTGGCCTTTTGTCTGGGGGTCATCATTTTGTGGTCTGCGCTTAAGCCCGCATACGAACACGGCATTCGATTGGGGCCATTCGTTATGACGGGCTATATGTCGCTGCTCCTGATGCGACATCTGGTGACGCACGGACTCAGCGCGCTGCAGGCCAATGTCGGCCTCATGTATCATCGCCTGATTTCCCCTCTGCATATTTTCGTGTCGCGCTTCGTTCTTGAAATCGCAGGCACGACGACGGCCTTCGCCGTGGTCTATGTAATCCTGGCGGCTCTGGGGCAGGTCGGCCTGCCGAAGGAGCCGCTGCTGCTTTACGGCGGCTGGCTGACACTGGCCTGGCTCTCCACCGGATTGGCGATGACCATCGCCGCCTTGGCCATTCGTTTCGAGACGGTTGAACGACTTGCCCAGTTGTTCATGTATCTTCTCATCCCCCTGTCAGGGGCCTTCTTCATGATTTCCTTCGTGCCCTCCACGTTCCGCACGGTTCTTCTCTGGCTGCCGATTCCCCACGCCGTCGAGATGATCCGCGCTGGCGTATTCGGCGAATTTGTCGAAACCCACTACGACCCGATTTACCCGATCATCTGGGGCGGAATATTCAATGCGGCAGGACTGTTGATGCTCCGCCTTTTCCGCGAACGCGTCGACGTCGAATAGGCCAAACAGAGACCTCAAATGTCCGATTCAAAACTGACCTATCTTGGCACGCATTCCGCATCCGTCGTCGAACGGAAGCCTCTTCGAGATTTCGCGCAAAAGGTGCCCAAAGCCTTTCTGGCGATCGTTGTGGCTCCCACGCTGCTAGCGACCGTCTATTTCGCCGGAATGGCCTCTCCCCGTTATGTATCGGAGGCCAAGTTCGTCGTCAGATCGCAATCTCAACAGGCGCCGAGCTCACTGGGTTTCGCGCTTCAGGGCGTGGGCCTGTCAACCTCCCAGACCGACGCCTTCTCGGTGCACCAATACATCGAATCCCGTCAGGCTATCGCGGATCTTCAGAAGGCGATGCCGCTCCGCGAAATGCTGGCTCCGCGCGGAGCGGATCCGTTCTTCCGCTTCCCCCGGTTTGGCGAAGGTCGCACCAACGAGGATCTGCATGACGCCTTCACCCGGTTCCTGACCGTAGGCTACGACTCTACCACCGGCATCAGCACCTTGCGCGTGGAAGCTTTCAGCCCTGAAGACGCCCGACATATCGCCACAGGTCTGCTGGAGGGCGGCGAAAGCTTGGTCAACCAGCTCAACGAACGCTCTTCCTCACAGGCCGTTGTGGACGCTCAACGGCGCGTCTCCGAAGCCGAACAACGCCTTGCAAGCGTGCAGACCACGCTCGCGAACTTCCGGAACCGCGAAGGCCTGATCGATCCGGCCCAGACCGCAACCGAAGGCGGGGAACTCATCGGCCGACTGATGTCGTCGCTCGCAGAACTCCGCGCAGAGCGGGCCCAGCTATCTTCTGGAGCGCCCCAGAGCCCTCAGCTTTCCGCGCTCGACACACGTATCCTCGCATATGAGCGCCAGATTGCAGAAGAGCGCGCAAAACTGGTTGGCAACACGACCTCGCTGGCGCCCAAGATCGGCGCATACGAGCGCCTATCCCTGGATCAGGAGCTTGCTGGACGAGAGGTCGCCGCCGCAAGGTCTAGCCTGAACGACGCCCGAACCGAAGCGCGTCGCCAGCAGCTCTATCTCGAACAGGTCGTCACGCCGAACCTGCCGGACAAGGCCACAGAGCCTAAACGCCTTCTGGCGATATTGTCCGTTCTGTTCTCAACCCTGCTCGCCTACGGAGTCGGTTGGCTGATATGGGCCGGGGTTCGCGAGCATCATCAACCATGACCCTCAATGAAGTCGCCGTTCCCGCGGCGCTTTCCGTCGTGGGCCTCTCCAAGCGCTATATCGAGGCGCCGAGCAGAAAGCCTCTTTTTCACGACCTGACATTCAACCTGCCCTGCCAAGGGCGGCTGGCCGTTCTTGGCAGGAACGGCCAGGGCAAGTCGACTTTGATAAAAATATTGGGTGGCGTGCTCGGCGCGAGTTCTGGCCAAGTCAACTGGCATGTGAGGCCATCTTGGCCCATCGGCTTCGGAGGCGGCTTCCAAGGCAGCCTGTCCGGCATGGACAACATCCGTTTTCTGTCTCGCCTATATGATAAGGACTTCCAGAACCTCCTCGCCCGCGTCGATGATTTCGCAGAGCTGGGATTGAAGTTGCGTCAGCCCGTAAAACACTACTCATCTGGGATGCGCGCACGCTTGGCGTTCGGTCTTTCCCTGGCCATCGAATTCGACTGCTATCTAATCGACGAACTCGTCGCCGTGGGCGATGCCCGGTTTCAGCAAAAATGTCAGGAAGAGCTTTTCGAGCGCCGCGGCGATCGCGCCTTCCTCATGGCCTCTCACGACATGAGCATGATCTCAAGGTTGTGCGATCGCGCCCTGATCATAGACGGCGGGCGCACAAAAATGTTCGACGACATTGAACAGGCCGTAGACATATACGGCTGGCTACGGGCCAGATGATCTCCATCCGCCGAAACCACATCTGGCTTCTTCCCTCCACGCACGAAGATAGCATCATGTCACACCTGCGCGACATGGCTGCGACAGCCGGCATGACCCTTCAGGATCGCCGCGGAGAGCGCCAGGAGCAGGCACCGCCACCGGAAGGCGAGTTGGTCGTCGTCGATCATCCAGCGGCCGTCGGCGGACTGGACCCGCATCAGTGGATCATCGTCCATACACGCTCCTTTGAGGACTCAGTCGAGGCCATGATGGCCGCCGCGATTACGTTCCGGCCCAGAGAGGCGGTTTCCAAACTTTCGACCTGGCTCGCGTTCGCGAACTATCTGACTTTGCACGGGGCCGCGCCGGTCGATGATCTATCGACGGTTGTCAATGCCGTCATGGGCGCAGAACCGGCCGTTTCCCACGCGAAGGACGACAGGGGCACGCACGCGCTCAGCCATTATGGATCCCTCCCCGTTGCCGCAAACGCCACAGCGACTTGGACGCCCGATATCTTCTCCTACACTTTGGGTCAGGAACGCGAGGGCGGCTCCCCGGAAATCGATCTGATAGGGCGAGGCCGCATACTGGTATATGGCCCCGATATCACACTCACATCAGGCGAATGGAAAATCGAAGCAGAGTTCGACTTTCTCGTTTTCGATGACGTGGTCGATCTTAGATTCGATTGGGGCCACGCCGAAGATACGACGACGGGTTTCTACAAGATAGAAAAAGCTGGCCGATACAAAATCGAAATGACGAGATCATGGCTTACCAATCAGACAGCCGAGCTTCGGCTGTGGGTCCAGCACGGAATGCTTCATGGGCAAATTCATTTCCTCGGGGCCGTTGTTTCACGAATCGCCTAGCCTAGATCGGGTCGAAGATGCGCCGCCATTTCGATCCGCTATATCTCTCGAGCGCTTCAAGTCCCCGCGTCAAAATCTTAACACTACAGAGCGAAAGTCGCCTTTCGAAGCTCTTGAACTGATAGGTTTAAAGAAATTCAGTCGTGATTGGTCGGCGCATTGTTAGAAAGTGGAGATCATTCGACGCTACAATACGCACTCCGATTACGCAGATCTAATATTAAGAAGGCAGTAACGGACGTTTCTCGACTCATAACGGGTTTTGGGCTAAAGCCATGCCACACTTGATCAAATCTTCGCCAATGTTTATAAATTTGGCGGGCAACGATTTGCAGAAGAGCTGAATGAACTTCGAGGATACCTCGCCTCGTTACAATAAAATGGCCCGACCCCTTCTATCCTCTATACGATGGTTAGGCGCTAACGCAGCCGGATACTCGGTGCCCACATGGGATACCGCACGGTCAAGCTCCCTTCTCTGGTAGGCCCCTCCGGTCTGTCGGTCGCCTTCGAACCAAATCCCGAGATAAACCCGTTCGTTGAACGAAACAGCATGCGAAACAGACTGTCGACCGCGCTGCACAAGGTCGCACTGGGGGACCTGATCGGCGTCTCTATCCCGGCCCTTCAGCCGCGGGAACCACGCTCAAGCGAGCTTGGTGGCGGACGGCCCTTCTGATTACTCCTGCGCTGGCGAGGTCCACACGCTCGGTTCCAAGATGGCCGGCAGTCCACCTGTCGTTCTGATCAAGTTGGATGCCGAAGGTTTCGAGCCCATGATTCTGGAAGGCGCTCAGGAGACGCTCTAGCGCTCTCCGGGGTGCGCGATCATTTTGGAGCTTAATCTTCACCGCTGACAGAAATATCGGCCGTTCGACGCCATTTATCCGCTACCGGGCAAGGCCCCGAATGCATTTGCGGTCACGCATGAAAGTCGCTTAAAGGGAATTGGATTGGATGAAATAGAGCAGTTCCTTGCGGGATGATTCCTCAGCGAAGATTACTTCTTTTTCTGCCCGGATGAACATGTCGAAAACCTGTCCGAGCTTTTAGTCGACGCGTCCTGAAAAAACGGCGACGCCACCTTGCACCCAGTCACGATCACGATCCAGAAACACGGGCGTGATGATGGTTGGGATATGGACGACATTTCGTGACGACGACAATTATCGATCCATGTAGGACGAGACACGCCATATGTAATCTTCGTGCGCAGGACAGATGAAGACATCAGCAATTCCACCAGGCTGAACCGCTGCGTAGTCTGCGATGTCGTCTATCGCCACCGGAGCGATGGTTCCGTTCGGCTTCATTAAAAAAATCGATCTATTCAGGGATATTGGCTCAAGCACAGCCTTGACTGATCCGTATTGGCTTTCCCAGAAAGCATGCACCTCGATGTGAAATGCGCATTTCGGACTGGCTTCGATAATACGGCGCGCGCCCGAAAGCACTTCCGGCTCAACGCCTTCGACATCGATCTTGATCAGATCCACATTCTTCAGATCGGGAAACAGCCGATCGAGCGGCATGACGGCGACCTCAATGTCCGCCACGTCTTGACGCCCAACGTCCCTTATGAAGGAAGCTCCTCCCCCGTTCCACATCGGCACCCGCAGCGTCGCCGTCCCTTCTTGGACGCCCGCCGCGACCACATGAACCTCGCACCGGCCGGCAAGACCGTTCAAAGCGACATTTTCGCGGAGCAGACGTGCAGTGGCAGGATTGGCTTCAACCGCCAGCACCCGCCCTTGGGAACCGACCATGTCGCCCCATTTGACGGTGTAGTATCCTACGTTCGCGCCAACATCGATGATTGTCATCCCCGGCTTGACGTAGGAACTGACGATGTCGTCGGCGAATGTTTCCCAGACCCCATGCATTACGATCCATGGCGTAATAGCTGAGTCCGCCGTATCGACAAAGAAGGGCTGCCCCGTCTTTAGTCGGGTAAGCGCCCTATTTCGTCCAAGATAAAAATACTGCCGATCCATAAAACCCCCGAAGACCCTAACGCTTCACATTAGAAGGACTGAGACACTCAGCACTGAAATTCGTTGGGAATAAGAAAGAACGCTTGCTCTTCACGCCCATCCACTCTTTCGCCCCACCCTGCCTGTCCTATATAACCCGGACGATTGAGCTTCGAACCTCGTCATCGGCGAGGTCCAGGCGCAAGCCTCGATAAGATACGCTAAGGGCGCTTTACTCCTCGCCCGCTCTCATTTTCAAAGCCGTAGTGTTCCCACACCCAATGACAGCGCCTACACCAGAATTCTCGGCCCTCGTTCGGGCGAAACGCATCATCCTGGCTCAACTCGGATCGACCTACCAAGAATGCGGGCTCGACTACTTCGACTGGTTCATCGCGAGACGTGACGGCAACGCAGACTTGGAAGCCATCAAGACGCAGTTCACGAAGCTCGAACGCTTCGGACTGTCGGACGGCACGACTCTGCAGGATTTCAAAGACCAGGTCCTGAGAGCTGAATTCGATCATCTGGTCTAGGCTTTGACGAGACAGCGCCCCATCAACGGCTGCAGTAAAGCATCCAGTCCTCAGTATGGGCGCGATCCAGAAGATCGCTCCGGGAAACCGGCCTCAGGGTGCCAGTCAGATCCAGTTCCTCCAGATCGCCATAAAGCGCGATCAACCACGATAGAAGTCCTTCCGGATTTCGGCAGCGATAAATGTTGTATTCAAGCAGCAACATCGGCCGATCCCGCTCGATTAGCTGCGCCGCGCCAGAAAGTGCTGCCTCTTCGGCCCCCTCCACGTCAATCTTTATGAAGTCGATCTTGGGCCAGCCTGCGAGCAAGTCTCCCAGACGCTCACTCCTGATGCTCAGCGCCCCCTCCCTCGCCTCGTGCAAAACATGGGCGTTCTTGGGCTCGTTCTCTGGCACGAAAAGCGTCAATGTCTCTCCCGCAAATTCTCCGACCGCGCATTCGACCACATCGGTTCGACCGGCATAGCCGTTGACGTCAACTGACTTCCTCAGGAGCTGGCAGGTCTCCGGATGCGGCTCCACCGCAAGGACCCGGCCGGCAGGACCGACAAGTTCCGCCATCAAGACGGTATAATAGCCATGGTTTGCACCGACATCGGCGACATGCATGCCCGACTTGATTTGACGCCCCATAAACGCAGGAATCCAAGGCTCCCATATCCCGTCCATAACAACATGGGCTCCGAAACCCACATCTCGGCCCGACACATAGAGCTTGTAACGGCCCATGACGCGGCACAGGACGACGCCATCTCCGAGATACGCACTCGCAGCGCGCGCACGCGCGCGGCGCTCGAATTGATAGCGATCGAGTCCGACAATTTCATCCAAACTCAGAAGCGGGAGTTCGTGCGAAAATTTCGCGGGAACATGCTCACGACGCTTAAACAACGTTTTCTCTTTCCGTTCCAACGATTAGCCTATGCCGCAAAAGGCAGCCACGGCATCGTTTAGGGCTGTGCGCTAATGGAATCCAGAGCTAGGTTCACCCCCATGAGCAAAGTCATCCGGCGCAGTCCGATCATCAAAGGCTGGAGCAGCCTGGACGAAATCGTCGTACGACATCCGGACGAAAGCACTTGGCGGCGCACTGTCGAACACCACGGTGTGTCTTCTGCAGTCTTGCCATACGACGAGGACAGAAAGACCTGCATTCTTGTATCGATGCCTCGCCCGGCCGTTCTCTTGGCAGAACAGGGAGCGCATCTTCTGGAATTGCCCGCAGGCATGGTTGATGATGAAGAGTCATATGAAGCCGCAGCACGAAGAGAAGCACTTGAGGAAGCTGGCCTTCAGCTCGGCGAACTCGAGTTGGTAGTCAAACTATGGACCATGCCCGGCCTGTCCACAGAGCGGGTCGCCATCTTCCTCGCCCCTTACGCGACACAGGATCGCATAGCCGCAGGCGGAGGCATCGAGGAAGAGAATGAACAGATAGTCGTTCACGAATTGACGTTGAGTTTTTTAGGTCGCCTCGCAGTTTCTGGCACGTTGGAAGATGGAAAAACCCTGATTGCCGCTCAAGCCCTCATGCTGAAGCGTCCAGAGCTGTTCAAATAAATAATTGCTCGGTTAACAAGCGGGTTGCCTTATTGCGGTTCATGCTTGGCTCAGCTATCTGCACCGCTATCGGGGCCGACACACATAGGGGATCGTATGACCAAAGCGGTAATTCTTGCCGGCGGCTTAGGCACGCGCCTCGCAGAAGAGACTGGCACACGCCCCAAACCGATGGTCGAGATCGGGGGAATGCCTGTCCTGTGGCACATCATGAAGATGTACAGTGCCCACGGAATCACGGAGTTCGTTATCTGCCTTGGCTACAAAGGCTATGTGATCAAGGAGTATTTTAACAACTATTTCCTGCACCGGTCTGACGTAACAATCGATTTAAAGAATAATTCGAGGGAGGTGCACAACGCCGCAGCAGAGCCTTGGAAAATTACTTTGGTTGATACCGGCGAACTGACGATGACCGGCGGCCGCATCAAACGCATCCTGCCCTATGTCGCAGGTGATGATTATTTCTGCATGACCTATGGCGATGGCGTCGGCGATGTCGATATCGCCGCTGGGATCGAAGCTCACGAAAAGTCCGACCGACTGGCCACCGTGACCGGCGCACAACCGCCAGGCCGTTTTGGTTCCCTGGAACTGGAAGGCGATATGGTGCGCGGTTTCCGTGAAAAGCCGGCCGGCGACGGTGGCTGGATCAACTGCGGCTTCTTCGTGCTGTCGCCGAAAGTCGGCGACTACATCGAAAACGACACGACAGCGGTTTGGGAACAGGGCGCCATGGAAGGCCTCGCCCGCGACGGTCAGCTGGGCGTCGTTCTGCACGAGGGGTTCTGGCAGCCCATGGACACGGTTCGGGACAAGTCGCGCTTGGAAGAACTGTGGGCTTCGGGCGCCGCGCCTTGGAAACAGTGGTAGTTTCACCCCATCCTCGTCCCGTTATAAACGCCTTAAAAGCTGACGCCTAGGAGTTCCTGGCAGTGCAAAACCCGCGCATTCTCCACCGCGTCTATTTTGACGACATGCCGCCCTATGCGGATCCGTTCGGCCGTTATCTCGACACATGGTCCAGAGAAATGCCGAACTATCGCGTCATGCATTGGAACGGCACCAACGTTGATCTCGACGAAAACGAATGGGTTCGGCGCGCCGCCGCAGCAAACTCTCCGGTTT
>JAGVII010000829.1 GCA_020056155.1 Afipia sp. | reverse complement strand
CGACGCTCTTCCGATCTGCTTGGGCAGCCGTTTTTCTTTTGTTGCAGCTGCTAGCCGTACCATGTCGCCCAGACCGATTGCGCTTTAGCGCATGCTTATACAGACAGCTTCTGGAGGAAGAAACCTCCCGGCGAAACTTGAATGTATATAGCGGTCGCGTCAAGGCCGGGGGCCGGAGGTGTCAGACAGCCTTATTCCTCGAGCGCGCGGCCTCAACCAAACGGAAAATCCGATCAGGCGTGATGGGAAGCATGTCGATTTCGACACCGAGCGGCGACAGGGCATCGGACACGGCATTCGCGATGGCTGCCGGCGCGCCGATCGTACCGCCCTCCCCCATGCCGCGGAATCCGCCGATATTATTGGGCAGGTCCGCCTGGATGTGTACGATGCCGATAGGGGGAACGTTGGTCGCGACCGGCACCAGATAGTCCGCCAGGCTGGCCGTGACGAACTGGCCCTGATCGTCATAGACGATCTCTTCCAGAAGTGCGGCTCCGATTCCCTGTGCTACCGCCCCCTGCACCTGGCCATCGACGATCATCGGATTGATGATCCGCCCGCAGTCCTCCGCCACGACATAGCGCTTGATCGTGACGCCGTATGTTTCCGGGTCGATCTCGACCATCGCCAGATGTGTTGAGGAGCAGGCCGTGCCGAGATAGGGGTCGTACGTCTCGGAAGCGGCGAGGTCCTCACGCTGCTCCCGCGGTATGCTTCCCATCTGCGAATAGACCGCGTTGGCAACTTCCTTGAATGTCATTGAAACGTTGGAGTTACGCGAGCGGATGATTCCCCCGGATGCTTCCAGTTCCTCGACCGGCTGGTTCATCAGATAAGCAGCGGCCTTGAGAACCTTGGCCTTGACGGTGCGCGAGGCCATCGTCGCCGCGCCACCACCCAGTACGGCGGACCGGCTGGCGAAGGTGCCCGTGCTCATCGGCACCAGCGCGCTGTCACCGTGCTGGACTTCCACGTCCTCCATCTTGCAGCCAAGCTCGTCGGCTATCACCTGCGCCAGCGTCGTCTCCAGCCCCTGCCCATGTGAGGAAATGCCGAACGCTGCGGTGATCGCCCCCGTGGCATCGATGCGGATCGATGACGTCTCGGTCCCCGTATTGATCGGCATGCCCGGCGCAACCGAGATGCGCGAGCCGATGCCGGTCAGTTCGGCATAGCTGGACAGACCGATGCCGACCCATCGTCCTTCGCTGCGCGCCTTGTCGCGCTCGCGTACCAACGCTGGATAGTCCACATGATCACAAGCGCCTTGCAGGCATTCCTGAAAGGCCGACTTGTCCCAAATGATTCCGGACGCCGTACGATAGGGAAATTCTTCGGCCGTTATCAGATTGCGGCGGCGGATCTCGACCGGGTCCATGCCGATCTTGCGCGCGGCCATGTCGATGAGACGCTCCATCGCAAACGTCGAAGACGGACGCCCGACGCCGCGATAGGGGCCGGTCGGCGGCTTGGGAGTCAGCACGCCCCTAATTCGTCCGCGATAGTGCTCGAGCCGGTACGGCCCCGGCAGAAAGCTGACCACCTGCACGGGTTCCAGCGCACCTGTCCAAGGGTAAATCGAATAAGCGCCGATATCCCCGATCACGTCCGCGCGCAACCCGAGCAGTTTCCCGTCGAGATCGACAGCAAGCTCGACATCCATCATTTCGTCAAAGGCCTGGCTGGTGGAGGACAGGTCTTCAAGCCGGTCGGCAGTGTACTTGATTGGCCGCCCAAGCTTGCGCGCGAGCACGCAGACCAGCATCTCCTCGTGATACAGCGATCCCTTGCCGCCGAAACTACCGCCGACATCAGGCGCGACCACGCGCATCCGGTTGCCGGGCAGATCGAAGCAGCTTGAGAGCACATCGCGGATCACGCCGGGAATGTTGGTCGATGAATGCAGCGTCAAGGCTAAGCGGCGCTTATCCCACTCGGCGAGATATGAGCGGTTCTCCATCGCAACCGCAGTTTTTCGCGTCATGCGAAAAACGCCATTTACCGTCACCGGCGCATCCGCGATGGCCTTGTCGACATCGCCGCGCGCGAACTCGCGGGAGATGATGACATTGGTGCCGGCTTCCTCGTGAAGCAGCGGAGCGTCCTCGGCCACAGCATCCGTCTGCCGGATCGCAAACGACAGCGCTTCGTAGTCGATCGAAATGTGCTCCAATGCGTCCTCGGCCGCGTACCGGCTCTCTGCCACGACAGCGACGACAGGCTCGCCAACGTAACGCACCTTGCCTCGCGCCAGCGGCCAGATCGGTGTCGCGTAGTAGTTCTTCATTTTCGACGTCGGAACGGCGGGCTTGAGGTCCCCCTCAAGATCGGCCGCGTCGAAGATCGCCACGACACCAGGCACCGAAAAAGCTTCACCGACATCAACGCTGCGAATTCGCGCATGCGGTTCATCACTGCGCCTGATCGCGATATGGAGCGTGCCTTGCGGCGTGATGTCATCGACATAGCGGCCGACGCCTGCCAGCAGCCGCGGATCTTCGGTACGCTTGATACGCTGACCGACCATCTTAGGCCGAAGTTCAACCGATGATGAGTCGAACGCACTCATGTCATAACTCGCCTTGGCAATCGGATGAGACCGGCCCCGCGCACGCTGGAAAGGATCTTCACTTGAGTGCTCCTCTTTCCTTTGCCAGTTCGCGCACCGCGTTGACGATATGCTCGTAGCCGGTACAACGGCAGATATTGCCCGATAGTGCTTCGCGAATATCCTCGTCGTTATCGAGATTGTGGTGCCGCAGTATGTCAGCGATGGTCATGATGAAGCCAGGCGTGCAGAAGCCGCACTGAAGCCCGTGATGATCCCGGAACGCTTGTTGCACGCGGCCGAGGTGCTCGACTGTCCCCTGCCCCTCGATGGTCTCTATATCGGCACCGTCCACCTGCACCGCAAGCGTCAGACAGGAACGCGCACTGCGTCCGTCGATCAGAACTGTACAGGCACCGCATACACCATGCTCGCAGCCAACGTGCGTGCCGGTCAGCCCAAGTTCGTGACGCAGAAAATCCGTCAGCAGTAGCCTTGGTTCCACGTGCCGCGTGTAGGACAAGCCGTTGACGGACACGATGATTTCGGTGCGTTCGCTCATACCGCGTCCTTCTCCGCCCGCGCCCAGGCAGCGGTCATAGCGCGGCGCGCAAGCACGCCAGCTAAATGACGACGATAGTCCGCTGACGCATGCAGATCGGAATTCGGTTCGAGCTCTGTCCGTAGAGCGTCGACAGCTTCGCCGATCAAACCCGAACTCACTTCGCAGCCTTCCAGCATTGCCTCGATCCGCGGCAAGCGCATCGGCATCTCACCGACGCCCATCAATCCAACGCGCACACCCACCGCCACACCGTTCTGCCGTTGCATCGTTACCGCTGCCGATGCAAGTGCATAGTCGCCATGACGACGGGCAAATTCTTCGAACCCCCAACCAGTGCCCGCAGGCAGCATATCGATCTCGATCTCGGTAACGAGTTCGTCCGGCTCCAAAGCCGTGACCAGAGAGCCGACAAAGAAATCCTGCGCGGCAAGTGTGCGTTCGCCACGCGGAGATAAGATATGGATAATGCCGTTGAGAAGCAGCGACATCATCGGCATCTCGGCCGCCGGATCGGCGTGACAGAGGCTGCCGCAGAATGTTCCGCGGTTACGCACCGTAAGATGTGCAACGTGCTTCATTGCATCATGCAGAACCGGAATGTTTTTGGCAATCAGCGTATCTGTCGCCGTTATCCGATGACGGACGAGTGCGCCAATGGAGATTTTGTCGCCGCGATCCTGTACGGCATCGAGGCCGGAAATATGGTTGATGTCCACCAGCACCGATGGCTTCACAAGACGAAAGTTCATCATCGGCATCAGGCTTTGGCCGCCGGCAATGACTTTGCCGTCACCGCCCGCGGCGGCGAGCGCCTGCACGGCGTGCGCGGCGCTTTCAGCGCGAACATAATCGAACGACGCCGGCTTCATGTAACGGCTCCCGATCCGCCCGGTTTACGCCGCGATCTCAAGATTCTTTTCGGGCGTCCATAGTGACTTGCATTATTAGACTATGTTAAGATATGTCAAGACAGCCGAGGAAATCCGAGGCGGGTTAAGAACGCGGAACTTGCGCGGGTGATAGCCGCGCGGCGGT
>JAGVII010000867.1 GCA_020056155.1 Afipia sp. | reverse complement strand
TCATGGAAGGAGATGGGAATTGCCGCAGATCGGATCACACGGCAACGAGCCTACCATGTCCCGATCATTCCGCTCAACGCGCACCAAATCCCATCAGAACGATGACGACACCCAACGCACCCTGTGTTACTTCGTCGCGATGCGCCGGGCTGTCGCGATCGTCGAGACGGGCGCGGCCGGCGAAATCGAAAACGTCAGCCATGCATTCCAGCCTGATGGCCGGTTCTCCGCGGCAAATTCCCCATAGGCTTTCAGGTTGAGGTAGCCCTGCATGTCGCCCACCGGGAACAGATATCCGAACTGCGGGCCGACACCGAGAACGCGAGAGCGGAAACCACCGAGAACGGGATTTGCTCCGGTGTCGTCCGTGACCTGTTGATAGGCGTATCCGACGAGGCCAACGAAGACCTGCTTGGACAGGAATTGTGAAGCTCCCCAGTCGATATGGAAATCGACGCCATTCTGATAGTGCGTGTCGGTGTTCTTGAAATTGTAGGTGAAGCCCGCCACTGCGGAAAATTCCCGGCCGGTCTGCGGATTGAAATATGTGTAGCCGCCGCCGCCGTCGATGGCTCCGTGACCGATGCCGAGATTGGAGAGACGGCTTGAATCATAAGAGCCGACGGGGATGTTTCCCGTGGCGTAAGTCATGAAGTTGTGTACACCGGCGTTCCATTTCAGCGACGCCATTGGATAGAGGTCCCCGACGGACGTGAGGGAGTCCCCGATGGTCCCCGTGCGCGTGGTCACAAACGGACCGGCCATTGCCGTCAATGTGCCATTGATGTCGGCATCGACGCGGCCGAAGACGCCAACCATGCCTACAGCCAACTGACCGCCGAGCACCGGAGTTGCGAAAGTGTAACTTGGGTTGAGGAGCACGACGTCCGCCTGCCCGTTCAGATTGGCATCCAGATTGACATTGACGGTCGCGGGAAGTTTGCCGATCTGGATCTGGCGCGCCGCTGCGACTTTGCCGGAGGCTGAAACAGTGGTGTGGTAGTAGACCTCGGCCATCGCCCAGCCTGGTACTCCGGGAGCGGCCGCGAGGCTTCCGAACTGACCGGGGAGCCAGAACGAAATGCCGCTCTCGTCGGCAAGCGCGGGCATCGGAATGAACGAAGCAAGGCAGGCGGAGAGCGCCGCAACAATGGCGGTCATTATCCGCTCCACATTGTGTCTCACGTTTCGAGACAGCTTGGTCTCGTAAGGCATCGGCACATCCCCCTAATAAAGATCGACGCAACGCGTCACCGTTGAACCGCCGTCCGCCTATCCCGCTCACTTCTCAAGCTCACGATAAGGCACGCAAGACAAACCGCCCAGATGATTCCCTTCAGAGCAATCGATCCGACATCCGTATGCGGGTGATCCGGGCGAAATGTCTCATTTCGCAGCCAGGCCTCGAGATGAGCGGCGAACGGAACGAACATGCCACCTGTCGCGTAGGCCCACGCAACGGCCATGATCTTGGCTGCTGAATCATAACCTTTGGACCAGACCCAGGCGGCCCACAGCATCAAGGCCCCGCACAGATAATCCTCGATCATCGTGGTCGCATTGACCGAGAAGTAGCCGATGCCCCGGCGAGTCCGCAGGGCTACGTTGAAAGCATGGAGGAAAAAGAATCGCCCCGGCCTTGAGAGTTTGGAAGCCGTGCTGGCAACGCTGGGGTTCGGTCTGGTCCCCGTGCCTGCACTTGAAGCGCTTCCTTCCGAACTTGCGGGCGAACTCACGGCCCTCGCCCTTAAGCTGCGAATGAACATCCCGCAGACGTGGAGCGCTTTGCTAAGCATTCACACCGAGCAAAAGCTTCTCCGCATGCGCTCCGAAAACCGGGCCGCTATTCTCGCAGATCACGATGCGCGCAGGACGTGCTACGCGAACGACAATACCTCGCGCCCAGCGCCCGCGACTTAAAGGCAACCGAAACGGTCTCTCTCATGGTCTCGATTTTCCCTAGGGTTGAACCGTCACTTGCTGCCTTCCATCAGCAAGTTTGACGGGTTGAATTTAAACTAGCTGGCGTGACGCTCACGCCGTCACGTCAGCACTTTCTAAACGAGATTCCAATGTCCCGAACTTTTCTTAGTCGAACGCAGGCCGCACAGCGCGTTGGCCGCTGCGCAAAGACCATGCGCAACCTCGCGAAACGTAGCGACGGTCCGCCCCACCTGATGATCGGAAGTCGCCCCGCATATCCCGCCGACGACCTCGAAGCATGGCTTGCCGCCAACACCACCGGAGGTTCCCAATGAGCCGCGCCCGCCTTCTCGAAGACCTCAAGATCGCAACTACTGATCTTGCGCACGCACGACGGTCACTCGCCGACGCGCAATTCTGCCAGCGGCATGGTCTCGCGAACAGTCTCATGTTCGCGGCTCACGCCGAGCACACCACTTATCACCGTTGGCTCCGCGCCAGCGAAGCACTGCGCAACGCGCGTTAAGGACAATATAAAATGGGACTGATCGAAAAGTTTTTCGGCGGCAAGGCGTCCGCTATCACTTCCGCAATGATCCGGGACGAAATCGTGCGCGCCGAAGGCGAGATCAATGCGCTGCGGGTCAAGCTCGGCGGCGCACTTGCTGGCGTGGCTGCAATGTCGGACGCAGAACATGTCAAGGTTGAAGGCGAGATCGCCGGAATCGAACGCGCTATCACGCGCCTTGAAGCGCGTGTCGCGTATCTTAATGCCGAACTCCCCACCGTGATCGCGGCGGAAAAATCCGCAGCAAAGACCGCCACAGACGAAGCGTTGCGCCAACGTGCCGAAATGGCGCGCAAGGCGAACGAGAAGGAAGCTGCAAAGCTCTTGGCCGACTATAACGCGCACGCCGCCAAAATCGGTGACATCCTCGCGCGGCTCGAAGAAATGGCTGCCGACACCAACCGCATCAATGCCGATCTGCACCATAATCCGGTTGCAGAAAGCGTCCTCCTTTACGATGCGCTGCATCGTAAGCATCCCGACCAACAGGCAACCGAGCGTCGCGAAATGCGTCTCGTATGGGCACATGGCAATGGGAAGGTCGAAGTCGCGCGCTTGGATCAATCGGGCAATCCCATCAAGGCGGATCGCATCTGGAACCACATGAAGCAGGGTTACGAGGACATGAATCTTGAGCGGCGCGAAGTTGTTGTCGAGCGCGTTTCTTTCCGGCCCGGCCGATACGAAAGCCCGCTGTCCGCTATCCATTTGCCAGCCGGTTTCACCGGTGTGGCGCACTGGCCGCGCAAGTCATGACGCGCGCGCCCGGCTTGAAGTCGCTGTCGTGCGGAGGAAGCGCAGCCGTGACATAACCCTATCTGTTCGCGCACACGCCCGATGTCGGCTCGTCTGCCGACAGCGGTGCAATAGCGGACGTCGCTCAAGGTCTCCGAAGTGCCAGAAACGGACCCTCGCTACTTATCACGCAGCCGAACTATTCACGTTGGCTTGGTGTCTAAAATCCAGTGCATTCAGGCTCCGAGGCGCTCCATCGGAACACTTAGCTTCATTCTAAGGCCATTTCGCCGCCACTCGTGCTCGATCTTGCCCGCCAGCTCTCCAGTCACACTACGCTCGGTAAGAATGCTGCCAAAGCCGCGAGTCAGCGGCGCCCCATCGATCAAGGGGCCGCCCGTTTCATCCCATTCGAGATGCAAGTCATTACCGCTCGCGTCCCATGTAACCCGGATTGAACCGCCCGGCTTAGAAAGCGCGCCGTACTTAACCGCATTCGTCGCAGTCTCATGCAACGCGAGTGCAAGACCTGTCACAGCCTTTGCTCCGACCAGCACATCGGGTCCGCTCAGGACGATGCGGTCGGGCGAGCCATCTTCATAGGGCTGCAATACCGTATGCACCAGCGCATCCATCGTCGTATGCTTGCTTTCGTGTTCCGTGCCCATGATGCCAGGTCGAATAAGGTCCTTGGCACGTAAAAGCGCATCAAGGCGACCACGAAGAGCCTGGGCCATTTCCTTGGGAGTGCGAGCAGACCGGGCGCTCAGACTAATCATTGAGTGGAAATTGGCGAAGATATTTTTGACCCGGTGATCGGCTTCCCGAGCAAGCAACCGTTGGCGCTCTTGTGCATTCTTCTGATTGGTCACATCCACCACGACGCCGACGAAGCGATCGGGTTTGCCGTCCTCACCATACAAGCACTCGCCGCGAGCCTCGACCCAGCGGATATTTCCGTCCTTCCGCAGAAGCCGGTACTCCTGCACATACTTTTCTCCGGTGACCACGGTGCGGTTGACGGCGTCGGCGATACCCTGAACGTCCTCTGGATGAATGCCCGCAAGGTAGTCCGACAACGGAGCGCCTTCGTCTCCCTTGGCAGGATCGACTGAGAACATTTCCGCAAATCGAGCGTCGGAATAGAAGGTGTCAGACCGCACATGCCAGGCGAACGTACCCACCATACCGGAGGCGTTCAGCGCCTGGCGTAATCGCTCCTCGGCTTTCGCTAATGCTCGCTCCGCCAAAACCTGTTGCGTCGTTTCCACGACCACGGCGAGAACGCCTTCCGGACGGCCATTCTCCCCAAGTACGGGGCTGTAATCGAGGTTCATCCAAACCTGCTCGGGAACGCCTGAGCGGTAAAGCGTCAGTTCTTGATTTCGGTAAGACAGCGTGCCCCCGCCCAAGCCCACCTTCATCACGTTGTCGTTGAAGTCGGCCACCTCAGGCCAACCTTCCCGCACCTTGGACCCAAACAGGAAGGGATGGCGGCCCCCTGCAAAAACCGAGTAGGCGTCATTGTAGATCATGATGCCGTCCGGTCCCCATAGGAGTACGATGGGGACGGGTGAGCTCAGCAGTATTCCGACCGTAGTCTTTAGGCTTTCTGGCCACTCGGAGATTGGCCCCAAGCTGGTGGAAGACCAATCGAGCGCGCGAATAAGAGCACCATTTTTGCCGCCGCCAAACGGAAAATGTTCGTCGTAATCAGGGCCGCTCACCTTGGCATATTCCATTGATGCTGTTGCTAGATCGGACCTTGTTTTAATTCTCGGAACATCGCAGCCCTATCTTTCCTTTGGCGTTTTACACCGTTGGGACTGGCGCTATCAACTACGCGCGGTTCCAAACGTACCGCACTCGGCCATATCGCGACCGGGAGTCCGCTTTGGGTCATGAATCTTGTGATCAGCGGCATCTCGCGACTGATCGGATTCCTTGGCACGGTGGTCAGCACCGCTACCGCCGCCGGTAGCGCAATCAAGGGAATGTTTAGTAGCGGTGGCGCTGCACCGGCCAAGCCTGTGCCACTTGCTGGCGCGCGTGCGCTCGGCGGTCCCGTTGCCGGTGGCAAGCCTTACCTCGTTGGCGAGCGCGGGCCCGAACTCTTTGTACCCGGCTCGACCGGCCGCATCGAGACCCACGGCGCGCTTCGTCGCATGACCGAAAACGGCACGGCTGCATCGACGAGGATCGAAAACCGGACCTCGCAACGCGCGTATTCCATCACGAACAATTGGACGATTAATGGCGCGGACGATCCGCGCGCGGTGGCAAACCAGATCGACCCTCGTTTTTCCGAGCTTATGCGGGGGCTTGAAAGTGAGCAGCGTGGACTGCTGAGTGATTGAGTGGAGTAGTATGACTGATACACTCGATGTAGATGCTAGCCGCCTTTTCAGCATTTTTAGTCGCAGTATGATCCGGCTTTTTACAGGTTGCGAATCATGGCCAAGCCAAAGCGGAACAAGGAAGACGAGTTCACTTTTTTCGAGGGGCAAAAATCGAGGTTTAAATGGGTCGCCGAGCAGGCACGCTTTATTAGCGGGAATATCGGGGTGCATGTTCCGCCCCCGCTACAGAGTTATGCAACTTGGTTGTTTATCCGAGCCTGCGTAACGTCCGTTAGCATGATTAGACTGTTCGACGAACAAGAGACTGGCAACGAAAAGCTTCAATATCTCGACCATCCCTCTATTGCAGCTTTGGCTCGGGCGCTCATTGAGAACATCGCCGTTCTGATCTATTTCGCCGATGGTACGCTTTCCGAGGACGAATGGCTGTGCCGAAAACATATCATTGATCTACATGATGCCATCAATCGAGGACAATTTCTCGCTCAGATTGATCCGGGCCAGCAACCTCCACCAAAAAAGCTTTTAGGCGTTTGAGGAAGAAGCTCACAGATAGTCCAGCGTTCATGGCTATTCCGGCAGCAAGGCGAAAACGACTCCTCGATGGCGAGGATATGTTTATCGAAGGACGGCATCAGGCCATGTTGGTGTTTGGGTGGGGCGATCAAACGACGCGGGGTGCCTATAAATATCTATCTTCCCATGCCCATTCGACCGCCTTGGCCTTTCATCGGACAGAAACGAACCAACTTTACGCCCCACGGAGCCGGGCGTCTCGCGCGACCGCAGGCTTTGCAGTAGAGTTTGCCAGCCACGCATTAGGGCGTGGCTGTATTCACATGCTTGGGCTTTTTCCTTATGTGGAAGCTATTTTCGATCCTTTGATCTTAGCTGGCCTCAAAAAGGATTATGCGGACTAAACCAGCAACGCTGAGTGGGCGAGCAGCACGGAATGAAAAAAGACTTTCGTGCCGCCCCTTCTGAGAGCATCAATTAACGCATACTAACTAAGTAGTTTTTTTGGGGCGGCTGTGACTGAAAGCCTGATGGATACTCGTCGTTGGCACGCTAGCAATCATTTGTTCAACCGTCTCCCCTACGCCAATCGAGATGGCGAATGTGCTTGCAAGGTTCGCTGGATCGGAAAGGGGAATTGGTGGAATGTGCCGCGTCAGTTCAGGTTGTTGCGGGTAGAGCAGCACATTTGACCGGACTCTTTAGCTAATCGTCATCCATTCTGTGGTCTGATGCTTGGGTAGGAGCAGCACATGGGCCTCAATTTCAGGAAGTCATTTAAGATATTGCCGGGCACGCGCCTGAACGTGAGCAAGCGAGGACTGGGCGCTTCGTTTGGCGTCCCCGGTGCCCGTATTTCATTCGGCAAGAAGGGCGTTCAGAAAACCGTGGGCATTCCCGGTACAGGCCTCTCGTATACAAGCAAAGTTTTCAAGAAGCGCAAGAAAGGGAAGAACGAGACATCGGTCGGCGAAGCCGTCGAATTTCTTGTCACCGATCAAGTCGAAGCGATGCAGAACCCCAGGTCTCCGTGGCCCGGTTACCTGCTTGTCGGCATATGCTTCCTGATCGGCTTCGCCGTGGTGGTCCGCCTCCTGAAGTGATCCGGGGACAGCCGTCCCCCCGTAATTCCGCCCCATTGAACTAGGATCACAATCCTATGTCTAGTGGGGCTTTTTTCTTGTGCAGTCCACGGTTGACGGGGGTCAAGCGACGCTAAAACCGCAGCATCCAGGGTTTTTTGGGAATGGACGACTCTTCCAACTATTGGACGGTCCCACGCTTAATACCGTGGAACGGGGCGATAATCCCCCCGGACAGGCGTCCGGGTTATTCGGGTGCGTTGCCGAATGTACTGGGTCTGTTGATGGTTGGGTCGGTCAAAGAGATTTTTGCACATTAGCAACCTCTTCGACGTTAGGGACGGTTAGCCGCCGTTGAATCGGGAGAATCCCGGAGGGATACCATGTCTATTGAGCAAGAGGCGGGTAGATCGGAGGTAGGGGTCGTTTTGGAGAACGCGCCCAAACTGCAAAAGGCGTATGGCAAGCTTCTCGGAGCTCTTCTGACGTGGAAGGCTCTTTCGGCTGTAAAGCCCCGAAATATTCTGACAACATTAGTTGTTTCGATTGTTTCTGTGGCAGCGGCAGTCTTCTGGCCGAAGTAATCCATTGGGGGATATGATGGCATTTGATCGGGCTTATCTCGGCCGATCTCTCGACAATCGACTGCCCGCTATTCACGAGGACATAACGCGCCAGGTGAAGGCGCTTCAAAACAAGCACGCCGGCGCAGGAAGGTTACAGAGTGGGGCAACACTTACGGCATTCGAGGACATCGCAACAGCACTGTTGAAGTCCTTCAATTGCGGAGGCGTCGAAATTTACTTTCGAGTTCACAAAGGGACATGAACCGGAAGCCGTAAGCAATTTACAAAACTTTGCTGGTCGCTTGCAGCAAATAATTATGGCTGAGATTACCGAGAAAGCCAGTCGATTGGGATTGGGAGCAGTGACTACGAACCACTTGGAAAAGGTTCGTAGCAAGCTAGAAAATTTAAGAGAGCAGGCTTTGGATGACTTTTCGCATGGAATGATAGGTAGCGAACGTTTGAAAAAGGATGATCCGGTCGTTAGCATCATCAATAGCCAGACCAACAGCCCAGGCGCGATTCAACAGGTCGGCGTTGGCAAGTTTTCCCAAACCGCTTTTAACGAGCATCATTCACCGCTAGTCGCTGCAATAGATGCAGCGCTGGCGTCGGACGAGTTTAAGGCCCTTGAGCCGTTAAGCCAGCAGGGCTTTAAGGACATCGCAGAAGTCGTGCGAGAAGAGGCTGTTAAGCCACACCCGGATTCCGGCAAACTTCAGCGCTGGTCAACGCGCCTCCTTGAATTTGCTCAGAAGGCTGGAATGCGAGTTGCAGAAAGCGCGCTTGTGCAGGTTCTCGTAAAAATATTCTTTTAGGTCGCGACATGAGTTCGACACGCAGAATAATCAGCTTCGTTATCGCTCTCACGCTGACGGTTGTTGGCGAGGGGTTGTTGTTCTTGCTGCGGGCTTCGTTGGAAGCCTTGGAATGTTCTGGCTGTATGAGGACTTCATCGACGCTACGCCTAATAAACATTAGTTTCCGTATCGCGCGATCCATTAGATGCGCGTAC
>JAGVII010000609.1 GCA_020056155.1 Afipia sp. | reverse complement strand
GCGTTCATCCTGTCCGCGTCCAGCCACTCAAGGCAGAGCCACGTAGTTGGCCCGGACGCTGACCCCAGCCTCCCGGACGCAACGGGTGCGAACCGTGCGTGCAGGCGCCGCATCCTGCTCCGCTCTCTGACGCCTCTAGAAAGCGCCCCTCACGAACAGGACGTGCGGACTATATTCCTATATCGGAGAATGTCAACCCTCGTCATTCCGGGGTGCGCGTCGTCGCACGAGCCCGGAATCCATCACGGCAGGAGAAATCCATCGCGAAGGAAAAATGGATTCCGGGCCTGCGCCTTCGGCGCATCCCGGAATGACAAAGGCACCGTAGCCCGGATGGAGCGAAGCGAAATCCGGGGCCGGGCATTGTTCATCCCGGATTGCGCTGCGCTCCATCCGGCTACGCTTGCTGTCCTCTCAAGAAGTTAGTCAGCCTTGTTGTCGGACGGCTTTAATTTTTCGAATAGATCGAGTGTTTCGTTGTCGCGTCGCCGACTAAGCCTTTCACCTCGATTGAAGCAAGGATGTTTAACTCGCCCCAGACCCTTCGCCCCCTCGAAGTGTGCCCAGCCACCGCGGTTCATCTGAATGCTGACAACCAGTCCTCCGCAGTCTGGGCAACGATGACGATAAGCGGGCGTTCTTTGCTTACTTCCTTCCGATCTCAGTTCCCAAGTGGCAGGAATGAAAGTGGTGCGTCCTGACCTTAAACGTCGTGAGTGAGAGACGTCGTCGTCTCCAATGACTTCCCATTTGATCGCCTCAAGCGTGCTCCAGCGAAAATTCACCGCCGCCCGAACAGCTTCTCGATATCTGCAAGCTTCAGTTCGACATAGGTCGGCCGGCCGTGGTTGCACTGGCCGGAATTCGGCGTCACTTCCATCTCGCGCAGCAGGGCGTTCATTTCCTCGGGCTTGAGAATGCGTCCGGCGCGCACCGAGCCGTGACAGGCCATCGTGGCTGCAACGTGCATCAGCCGCCGTTCGAGCGGCAACGCCTCGTCCCATTCGGCCATGTGCTCGGCGAGATCGCGCAACAGCGACGCGGCGTCGGTCTTGCCGAGCAGCGACGGGGTCTCGCGCACGGCAATCGCACCGGGGCCGAAGGACTCGATGCCGAGCCCGAATTTCTCCAGTTCGCCCGCGCGCGAGACAAGTTTCTCGACGGTGGCCTCGTCCATCTCGACGATTTCGGGGATCAGCAGAATCTGCCGCTGTACGCCGTTTCGCTCAAGCGAAGCCTTGAGCCGCTCGTAGACGATGCGCTCATGGGCGGCGTGCTGGTCCACCACCACGAGGCCATCGCGGGTCTGCGAGACGATGTAGGTCTCGTGAATCTGCGTGCGGGCTGCGCCGAGCGGGCGGTCAAGCAGATCGCTTGCGGGCGCCTGTTCGTAGCGCACATCGGCGGTCGGCGCGCCGGTGTCGAATGCGGCCTGCGCAGCTTCGGCGAATGTACTGGACGAGAACGCATTCGCATAAGCCGGCGCGGCAGGCGCTGCGGGAAAATTCGGCGAGCGCCGCCAGTCCCAGCCGCCGCCTGGAATGCTGCCGGGGCGGAATGCCATGATCGCGGCGCTGTCGGAATTCGCCGCCGTGCGCTTCCCCTCGCGGGCGAGGCCGTCTTTCAGCGCATGGACGATCAGCGCGCGGACCAGGCCCGCATTGCGGAAGCGCACCTCGGTCTTGGCCGGATGCACGTTGGCGTCGACCTCCTGGGTGTCGAGGGTCACGAACAGCACCACCACCGGATGCCGGTCGCGCGGCAGATAATCCGCATAGGCCGCGCGGACCGCGCCGAGGATCAGCTTGTCGCGGACCGGACGGCCGTTGACGAACAGATACTGCCCGAGCGCGTTGGCGCGCGTCAGTGACGGGGCTGCCGCAAACCCTTCAACGCTCACGCCATCGCGCTCGGAACGCACTTCAATGGCGCTGGCGCGAAAATCCGCGCCCAGAATGTCGCCAAGCCGCGTCAGGCGTCCCGCCGCGCCGGGCAATGCGGCAGCCCAGGTCACTGGCGCGCGTTCCTCGCCGGACAATGAAAATGCGATATCGTGCCGGGCCATCGCGAGGCGGCGCACGACTTCGCG
>JAGVII010000246.1 GCA_020056155.1 Afipia sp. | reverse complement strand
TTGCCGATTTAGCCATGGCGACCATGCCAGGCTGCAGCGACATCATAACCAAGATGACAAGCGCAAGCGCGGCTCGAAGCCACACCATTTGCACAAGCCGATATAGACCAGAGTCCATCATGCGCTCAGCTTCGATACATGTCCGGCATCTAAGTCAACTGGCTGATTCTAAAAATTGTTGCGACGCAACCAAATGTGATTGACGATGCGCCATCGCCCGTCAGACTGCGCCACGAAGGTGCCTGCGCGTCATCCATAGCACGAGCGGTGGGATTACCAACCATTGAACCAAGGGACTGAGTCCTGTGCCAAATGGAGGAACAATCGGCATCAGCTCTGAATAGGTCCACCGCAGACTAACGTTGGTGTAGTAATATTCGAAGACAATGGTCAGGATGAGGCCGACGGCTAGAAAGACGGCCGCAGGCCTGCGCTGGGGTGTGAAAATCCAGCCGCGATCCCGGGCGATAAAGCTCGCCACTCCAAATGCCGTAAGGGCGAACCCTACATCCCCAAGAGTTGCAGACAAGCACAACTTGACCGCCTCCCAGTGGCTCATGTTCGCCATGCCGGCATATGTCGGGGCCTGCAAGAACTCCCACACAAAGTGGAGGAGGAAAGAGAAAAAAGCGACAGGCAGTTCGGGGATATTCGTCACTGGCCTCTCGGGCGCCTGACGATGCGCCAATGGTTCAGAACGATCCTCGGAAGCCACTACCACACCCCTTTGGTCAGTCCCGTCCATGCATAGGACCAGATGGTTGGATGGAACCATTGCCGAGATCGACCGTCTGGGAAATGAGGCGTGAGATTCCCCGACAAGGCGTCGACAACCGCGGCGATACAGATCTCGCGAGACTTTGCGGCAAGACGATAGGGATAGGTCATGATGTTGTCGTCCGGCGCCGGATCGCAACGCATTTGTGCAATAATTGCACCCGTGTCGACGCCAGCGTCCACTTGGTGCACGGTAGCGCCGAAATTCCGCCGATCGCCACAGGCCAGCGACCAGTATCCCCCGTTCATCCCGCGATACTGGGGCGTTATGCCCGCATGGTAGTTCAGAACGGGACAGCCAATGCGGTCAAGAACGCCTGGTTTGATGATCCGGCAGCCAGCAAGCAATACAACTTCAGGATTTAGGAGTTCGATGGCTTCGACAAAGGGGGCAGAATTCACCGAACTGACCCTCACAACCGACTGATCAGCGGATCGCCGAACTTCGATTCCATGCTCGGCGACGAGGCGCTTGATCCGACGGGAATAGACAAGCTTTCCGGCACGAACGAGAAGCATCGTCGCGAACTGCCCTGTGGTGGAGAACCATCCTGTCAAGCAGGCGCGTCGCCTCAGAAATGTCCATCGGCTCTCTGGATCCTCGATGATCACGGTGATCGCGCCGAATTTGAGGCGCAGCGCGTTGATGATGATCCAAGGGTGCGGGCCGCCCGCAGTCACGACGCAGATAGCGGAGCGGGAAAGACGGCCACTCCGTTTGGAGTTGGCGGCGGCATCAAGCGATTCCGTAATATGGGAACTGTTCACTGCTGCCGTTCCCTAAACTTGGCATGGCAGCTTGTACAATTCTGCAGGACCAGATGAAACATGTGTTCGGCCGGCATTTTGGAGAGATCTTCCTTCATCACACCCGCCGACCGCTTTCCAATAAGGCTACTTCCTGATCCTGTCCACGTTCCCGTTCCAGGCACCATCCTCATCGCTGCCGTAATTCCGTTCGGAGCGGCGTCAGCCGCCGTGGACAGCCCGTTGGCCAGACTTTCGAGATGGCGGGCAAGCGCGGCGAACTCGTCGCGATATAGCTCGATCTCAACCTTCGCGGCAGAGGGAGCGCCCAGCGAATCAGCCGGAAATTGATTGATCATGGCGCCGGAATGCTGGCGAATGATCTCGGCGGCAGCTTTGAACGACGCCGCGTCATAGTCCAGCTTTCCGTCAAAGATCCCCGATATGGTCTTAGCCGCTTCCGCCATCGCCTTCATCGACGACTGGCGGTTCGCAACCACCGGGTCGACCATTCCCTCGGAAAAGGCGGTTCCGTACACTGCTGCCACGAGCAGGATTCCGACCGACGCTATCACGCTCCTCATTGAATCGTGTCGCTCCCTGCAAGGCCATCGATGATCGGGCAATCTGGGCGCTCGTCGCCATGACAGTTTTGGACGAGGTGGCTAAGCAGGTCGCGCAGGCTAGCGAGTTCGGCGATTTTACGGTCGACTTCGGCGAGCTTGACCTGGGCGATCGCCTTGACGTCGACGCTCTCGCGCTCCTTGTCGGCGTAAAGCGAAAGGAGCTGGCGGCATTCCTCAACCGAGAAGCCGAGACTGCGGGATCGCTGCAGGAACCGCAGCCGATGTACATCCGACATTGAATAGGCGCGGTATCCGTTTCCCGCTCTATCTGCCTTCAGTAGTCCGACGTCCTCATAGTAGCGGATCGTCTTCGGTGGCAGGCCCGATTTTTTTGCCGCAATTCCGATGTTCATAGGTGCCTCCACGTAGTTTGGGTGACATATAGTCCTTCCAGTAGCTGGAAGCTCAAGAGCTATTTCGTCGTGCGGGGAAATAGCTCTGTCCGCGATAGGCAGGAATATTTGTGCTGAAAACGAAAGCCCCGCAACAGGTCATCAGCACGCCAAGGCGAAACGTGGCCGCAGTCAGCACAAGATAGCTGTGCAGTTCTGGCAATCGTGATGAAGAGGAGGCCCCACCTAGACCGATGCGTCCTCGCATCGGAACAAACTTTCCGCACTTCCGTTATACAGCGTGCCATTCGTTGCACTCCTGCAGGTTCTACGGCGGGCGACGGGAGCCCTTTTAATCTTCTTCGCTGTAGGTTTCATT
>JAGVII010000228.1 GCA_020056155.1 Afipia sp. | reverse complement strand
GAGACGATCGAGACCAACATGTCGATGATGATGACAACCTACATGGTGCTGGCCATCATCATCACGATCGGCGTCATCTACAATTCGGCCCGCATCCAGCTCTCGGAGCGCGCGCGCGAACTTGCCAGCCTCAGGGTGCTCGGCTTCACACGGGCGGAGGTCTCGAGTGTGCTGCTGATCGAGCTCGGCGCGGTGGTTGCGCTCGCCCAGCCGCTCGGCTGGCTGTTCGGATATCTCTTCTCCTGGCTCGTCGTGGTCGGGTTTGCGACCGATCTGTTCCGCATCCCGTTCGTGATCAACCCATCTACTTTCGCCATCGCCAGCCTCGTCGTTCTGGCAACCGCCGCCCTTTCGGCGCTGATCGTGCGCCGCCGTATCGACAGTCTCGACCTGGTCCGCGTGCTCAAGACAAGGGAATGAATGATGAATACCGTTTGGATCAAACGGGCCGGAATGGCGGCACTCATGCTTGCCGCGGTCGCGGGCTTCGCCTGGGCATTGCGCGAGCGCCCTGCCCTGATCGACGTGGCCCAAGTCGTCGAGGCGCAGATGACGGTGACGATCCGCGAGGAAGGCATGACGCGCGTGCGCGACATCTACACGGTCTCGGCGCCCATCGCAGGGCACCTGACCCGTTCGGTGCTGACGGAGGGCGATCAGGTCGTCGCCGGGAAAACCGTAGTCGCCTCCATCCATCCGCTCGACCCGCCGCTGATCGACCGGCGCACCGAAGCCGAGCTCTTCGCCGCGCG
Organism: Afipia sp.; assembly: GCA_020056155.1. Classification (GTDB taxonomy): domain Bacteria; phylum Pseudomonadota; class Alphaproteobacteria; order Rhizobiales; family Xanthobacteraceae; genus Afipia. The sequence goes on along the minus strand of JAGVII010000228.1, from coordinate 1,650 downwards.
CGACGCGGCGCGCTCCGCCGTCGGCATTGCCGAGGCCGAGCTGCAGCGAGTCGAGACGGGTCTGGCACTTGCCGAGGATGAACTGGCGCGGGCGTTGAAGCTGTTCGGCCCCGGCGTCATCTCGGAGAGCGCCCTGCAGAAATTCACGAACCAGGTCGAGAACCAGAAGGCGGCAGTGGCAGCGGCAAAGGCGACGGTCGGCTTCCGCCAGGCCGAGCTCGCCAGCGCGGAAGCGCGCCTGCTCCAATCGGAGCCGTTGGACCCGGACGGCGAGAGCTGCTGCGTCAATCTGATTGCGCCCGTCGACGGCAGCGTGCTCAGCGTCTTGGCGCGCAGCGAACAGGCCGTCGCCGCGGGCACGCGCATCGCCGAGATCGGCGATACCGCCGACCTCGAAGTCGTCGTCGATCTGCTCTCGGCAGACGCGGTCAAGGTTCGCGCCGGAACGAGGGCGACGGTCCGCGACTGGGGCGGGGATCGTGGTCTGCCGGCCGTTCTGCGGCGGGTGGACCCGGCCGCCTTCACCAAGGTGTCAGCCCTCGGCATCGAGGAACAGCGCGTCAACGCGGTTCTCGACCTTGCCGAACAGGACGATCGCCTGGGGCATGCCTACAGGGTGTTCGTAGAAATCCCGACATGGGAATGCGACCTCTGCCTGCAATTGCCGATCGGGGCGCTTTTCAGGAACGGCGACGCATGGAACGTGTTCGTGGTCGAGGACGATCGCCTGCGCCAGTCACAGGTCGAGATCGGCCGCATGAACGACGAGGTGGCGCAGGTGCTAGGTGGACTGGCAGTCGGCGACGCGGTCGTCCTGCATCCGGGAGACACGCTGGAGAACGGCAGCCTCGCGGAGGTCCGCGCCGACTGACGCCACGTCGGACAGGGTGGACCAACGCAGTTTCGGCGGGAGTGCACCTCACGCCGCAATTCCGGCGCACCGATCGGTCGGCGCGCCGGAACGCAAGAAGTCTACAGGCGAGCCAGCGCTTCGGTGATGTCGCTCGCGCTGCGGGCGGTCAGATCCTTGGCGAGGTCGCCGACCAGTTTCGCCTTCAGCGCATCGTGGAAATGCAGGCGCATCTCGCCCAGCGTCCTCGGATCGGCGATCACGAAAAGGTCAGCGATGCTGCCGGCGAGAACCTGCCGGTTGAGGTAGCCGGCAACAGCGGCGGCGAAATTGTCTTCGGCCAGCCTCCCCGCGTCAGGGTTGGCAGTCGAACTCCTGTGGCGCGTTCCGGATCCCTGGTTGTCCGCCGCGATGTCCGGATCGGGCAGCGCGATCAGCTCGATATGCGGCTCGTGGCCCTTGTTGCGGAACAGGCGGAGGTTCTCACCATCCACCACCGCGACCGTCGTTTCATTCGGCAAGATCATTCGCTTTCCCCACGTCTTTCAAACTGGTGCCATCGGCACATCTACGTTGCCGCCGACAAGACCGGCAGCCGGACGACGACTTCGTCATCCGCTGCAGTCTCGTCCGGTTCGAACGAAGAAGCCTTGATCCGCGTCAAGGGTTCCATCCGAAACGGAAGAGGCTCGAGTTTCCTCTATGCGGCGGGCCGGCGGCAAAGCTGTTATGAGACGCCATCCCTCTGATTCTTCCCCAGGCCGCTTTGACCACCCATCCTCTGCACATCTTGAAAACCG
>JAGVII010000272.1 GCA_020056155.1 Afipia sp. | reverse complement strand
TGGCGCAACCCTCGCAGGCGCTGCGGCGGGCGCAGGCGCGGGTGCCGCTTCGGATGCAGGTGCTGGATCGCCGGCCAGCCGGCGCTTGGTTTTCTTTTCGACCACCACCTGCTTGGTGCGGCCGTGACTGAAACTCTGGCGCACGACGCCGGTCTCTGTGCGCGGCTTGAGCGACAGAGTTTTCGAACCGACGCTCAGCGTCTTATCGCCAGGATTTTTCGTATCAGCCATTCAACAGTCCCAATCTCGTTCGTTGCTCGCATGCCGCATCTGACGGCGATGCCCTAGTTGTTCTGGTCGATCCCGCCATCGTGACTGCCACCCGTTCCCCGAAATCGGGTGAGCGTCTGGCAACGTGCGAGGAAGGTCTTGCTTGCCGGGCCCGCGAGCAGGGCAGCATGTACCACATTTGCCCGCCCGAGTGCCAAATCCAATTCATCGATGGTCAGGACGCTGATAACGGGGAAATTCCCCGATTCCGCGCTGTTTTCCCGCCTTACGGCAGCCAGTTTGGCATTCAGCTTGCGGATTCCGTCCGGAGCGCCGTCTGTGGCGTGGATCAGGGCCACGGCCTGCCGCCCCTCGATGGCACCCTCGACCTTGGAAAATCCCGAAATCACCTGACCGGCTTTCGCGGCCATGGCGAGGGCTTCGGATGCCCCCCGGACCATCATCCGGTCGATGTCGTCGGCCAGGGTTTTCGATACCTGGACGTCACGCTTGAAGCTGCGCGCAAACACATTGCGCCGGGCGGCTTCCGCCACCGTGGCATGGGAGAGCGACACCCATAGTCCGCGCCCCGGCAGCTTGCGCTTCAGGTCGGGAACGGTTTCGCCGGTGGGGGAGAGGACGAAGCGGATCAGGTCGTCGATCGGCGCAACTTGCCGCGTGACGGCGCACATCCGCTCGGTCCCGGATTTTGTCCGGGGTCCGTTGTCGAGATCTGCGTGATCAGCGATGGCAAGCATGCGCGGGTCATTTCCTTCAACTCTTGCGGAGCATGGTGTTGTCCGAAAGTCGCTTCATGGGTTTCGGCCTGTTTACGCCGGGTTTTCTTCGGAGGCCGCAGCCTCTTCCGACGGCTTGGCAAGATCGGCTTCGGTGATCCAGCCGGCGACGACACGCGCCTGCATGATCAGGGCTTCGGCGTCTTCGCGCGAAATCTCGTTGGCGTCGAGAATGCCCGGGTGCTTCGTGGTTTCGCCGTCCTTGCGTTCCACCCAGCCGACCAGATCGTCCGTGGCGCAGCCGGCCAGATCCTCGACGGTCTTGATGTCGTTCTCGCCGAACTTCACCAGCATCTTGGCGGTCACACCCGGTACGGTCGTCAAAGCGTCTTCCACGCCCAATTCCTTTCGCTTCGCTTCGAGTTCTGCCTCGAGCTGTTCAAGATATTCGCGGGCACGGCTTTGCAGCTCGTTGGCGGTTTCCTCGTCGAAACCTTCAATGCTGGTGAGTTCCCGTGGGTCCACCAGCGCCAGATCTTCGACCGAACCGAAGCCTTCGGACGCCAGCAACTGGCCGACGACTTCGTCGACGTTGAGGGCTTCCATGAAGACGCGGGTGGAATTCTCGAAGTCGGCCTGACGGCGCTCCGATTCTTCCTGCTCGGTGAGAATATCGATGTCCCAGCCGGTCAGCTGCGAGGCGAGACGCACGTTCTGGCCGCGCCGTCCGATCGCAAGGGACAATTGGGTATCGGGAACCACAACTTCAATGCGTTCGCGGTCTTCATCGATGACGACTTTCGCGACTTCGGCGGGGGCGAGCGCGTTGACCACGAAGGTCGCGATATCAGGCGACCACGGAATGATGTCGATCTTTTCGCCCTGCAGTTCGTTCACCACGGCCTGCACGCGCGAACCGCGCATACCGACGCAGGCGCCGACCGGATCGACCGAAGAATCGCGGGAAATCACGCCGATTTTCGCGCGCGAACCCGGATCGCGGGCCACCGCCTTGATCTCGACGATGCCGTCGTAGATTTCGGGAACTTCCTGCGCGAACAGCTTCGCCATGAACTGCGGATGGGTGCGCGACAGGAAGATCTGCGGTCCGCGGGTTTCGCGGCGGACGTCGAAGATATAGGAGCGCACGCGGTCGCCGTTACGGAACACTTCGCGCGGCAGCATTTCGTCACGGCGCACGATGGCTTCGCCACGGCCCAGATCGACGATGACGCTGCCGTATTCGACGCGCTTGACTACGCCATTGACGATCTCGCCGATGCGATCCTTGAACTCCTGATACTGCCGGTCGCGTTCGGCCTCGCGCACCTTCTGCACGATGACCTGCTTGGCGGACTGCGCAGCGATGCGGCCGTATTCCAGCGGCGGCAGCGTGTCGGCAATGGTGTCGCCGATCTGCGCGCCGGGATTGGCGCGCTGCGCGTCCTTCAGCGAAATCTGGTTCGAGGAATTTTCGACCTGCTCGACCACCAGCATGTGGCGCGAGAGCCGCAATTCGCCCTTCTTGGCGTCGATTTCGGCGTGAACGTCGGTCTCGGAGCCGTAACGGGCGCGGGCCGCCTTGGCGATGGCGTCCTCCATCGCTGCGATCACGATTGAGCGGTCGATCGACTTCTCGCGCGCGACGGCATCGGCGATCTGCAGCAGTTCGAGTTTATTGGCGCTGACAGCGGCCATGGCTCAGTCTCCTTCGTGGTGGTCCGAAATGCCTGCGCGCTTTTTCTTCTCGGCGGCGAGGCGGTGTTCCTTGGTGTTCTTGGGAGCGGCTTTTTTCGGCTTTGGCTTGGGTTTGAAGCTTTTTGAAATGGGAAGTTCTGCGCGGGCCTTCCTGGCGTGCTCGGGCGGAGGTGGCGCGAGGCCGAGATCTTCCTTGATTTCGCGTGCGGCTGATTTACCCCGGCGCATGGATTCCGCGATCAGCTCATCGGTCAGGACAAGATTTGCGCTGGCGATGTCTTCCATCGTCAGCAGCACGTCCGGGTTCTGATCAATCCGAACATCGTCGCGGATAATTCTGATGCCGTCGCCCTCGACGCCATTGAGCTTGCCGCGGAACCGCTTGCGGCCCTCGTGGGCAACCGCCATCTCGATTTTCACCAGATGACCGGCATAACGCTCGAAATCGGTTCGCCGCACCAGAGGGCGGTCGATGCCCGGCGATGAAATTTCCAGCCGATAGGCGCGCTGGATCGGATCGGCGATGTCCATCACCGGCGACAACGCTTTCGAAATCGCTTCGCAATCCTCGATCAGCATGGTGCCGTCAGGCCGCTCCGCCATGATCTGCACCGTGCAGCCGGCGTCGCCCGACACCTTGATGCGCACCAGCCTGTAACCCATGCCCTGCAGCACCGGCGTTGCGACCGCGGAGACGCGTGCAGCCACGCCCGGCTCCACCACGAGACGCGGTTCGGCAAGCAGTTCTGCATCAACGGCAAAGTCGGTTGGCTCGGTCATGTCGAGGATCAAGAATGCTCTTAATCGTTGAACGCCCGCCGCAGCATGCAGTGCGGGCCATCGGGTAATAAAAAAGAGCGGGTCCCGGGGGCCCCACTCTCCTACGTGCGCGTATGAGAATTTATCAGTTGCGGCGGATATAGACGTTTTTGGCCTGTGCGGCAAGGGCTTCGCGCAGTTCAGGAGGAGGCGGGGAACCGGTTTGGGGCGGTTATAGCCCCGCTTTGCTGAAAGAGCGCAAGGTCTTGCAGCTAATTTGCGGCATTTCGGACACCGCGGCGTAACCTTGTATCGCCCCGGCGAAGCGCAGGCCCTCGCGGCTAACCGTTGATTCACCCGTCGTACCCTAAGGTTTCCCAAAGCTCCTGGGCGGAGCGCGCTGCATGGCAGTGAACCGCCGCGCCAGCGGTGACAGAGATGCTTATGGCCGCTGCCTTTTCGTTAATTCCGGAACTCGATGAGATCGTCAAAAATGGCACCGCCGAGAAGCGGGCGGAGGCGATTGAGCGCATTTCCAGCCTGTTCCTGCAAGGCGCCGCGCATTTCGAAACCAAGCATGTTGCGCTGTTCGATGACATTCTGGTCGGGCTGGTGCCAGCCACGGAGATCGAGACGCGCGCGGAACTGGCGGAGCGGTTGTCCAAACTGGACAACGCGCCGCCGATGCTGGTGAAGCAACTGGCGCGCGAAAGTGAAATCAGCATCGCCGGTCCGATCCTGAGCCGCTCGCCGCTGCTCGATGATCCGACCCTGGTCGATATTGCCCGCGGCAAAGGCCAGGAACATCTGGCGGCGATTTCCGGGCGCGAGACGCTTTCACCGTCCGTGACCGACGTGATCGTGCGGCGCGGCGACCGCGAGGTGGTGCGCAGCGTGGCGGCCAACGCCGGCGCGCAATTCTCCGAATACGGCTATTCCGGGCTGATCAAGCGCGCGACCGACGACGGCATGCTGGCGATGACCGTCGGACAGCGTGAGGATCTTCCGGCCGCGACGCTCAGGCAGTTGCTGGCGAAGTCGGTCGATGTCGTCCGCCGCCGCCTGTTCGACAAGGCGAAGCCGAAACAGAAGGCGGCGATCAATCAGGCGATGATCGAACTGTCCGGAGCACCAAAGTCGCAACCGCAGGCGCGCGATTTCGAGCCGGCCCAGCGCGCCATCCTGGCGCTGCATCGGGCGGGCGAACTCGATGAAGCCGCGCTGCTCGGTTTTGCGAAACAGCACAAATACGAGGAATCCGTTGCCGCGCTCGCCGCACTGACCGGCATGCGGATCTCGGTGGTCCACCAGTTGGTGCTGGGCGATCGCTACGATCCCGTCCTGCTGCTCGGAAAATCAATCGGGCTGGAATGGGCGACGGTGCGCGCGCTGGTGGTGTTGCGTCTCGGACCCGGCCGGGTGCCATCCGGTCCCGACATCGAGGAAGCGCGTATCAACTACGACCGGCTGTCGCCCGCGACTGCCCAGCGCGTACTCACCTTCTGGCGGCTGCGCGACAAGGGCAAGCCGGCCTAGGCATGATCCCGAAAAGCATGCCCTTGGGCTCCACCCGAGGGTGGGAACCGGTTTTCGGAGCCCGACAATGAGTGGCGCGTAATCTTAACCGGGCTGAATCGCCCTAACTCGTTCGCTTGAAAATCAGGTAGGCGGCCTTGCGCCCTTCGCGGTCGGCCTTCCGGCCGTAACGCGTCATCGTGTAGTGCGGCCATGGCAGGCGCCAGTCGTCAGCCCGCTCCGCAGTCCATGCGAAATCTTTCGATCGCTGCATGTGCATCAAGGTCCATGAGCAGTAGTCGTCGATGTCGCTGACGAAGCGAAACTCGCCCGCCGGGTCGAGGACGCGCGACATCTGACCGATCGTTGCATCCTGCACGAACCGCCGCTTCCAGTGCCGCCGCTTCGGCCACGGATCCGGATGAATGAGATCGATGCGTTTGAAGCTTGATGCCGGCGCCCACGCAAGCAACTCGGCCGCATCGCCCGCAAACAGCCGGATGTTGGTGATGTTGTGCGCTTCGATCTGCGACAGGATCTTGGCCATGCCATTGACGTACGGCTCGCAGCCGATGAAGCCGGTCTGCGGAAAGGCGAGCGCCTCCGCGACCAGATGCTCGCCGCCGCCGAATCCGATTTCGAGCCGCATCTCATTAACCGGCGCATCGAACAACGAGGCCGGGTCGGACGCGTCCGCATGGCCGAGATCCAGCGTGAGCCGCGGCAGCAGTTGTTCGATCAGGTCGGCCTGATGATTGCGAAGCTTGTGTCCCTTGCGCCGCCCGAAAAACGAGCCGTGGCCGTGGTCGCCTCCGTGCGGGCCCGGTGAGACGATGCCATCTGCTGACTTGGTCATCTACAGGCCCTGACGATCCATCGGGTGTTGTTTGTGTGAATCAATCTGGAATCGATCCAGATCGCGCATTACGACGTCTGCGCTGGTCCAGCGAGTCTGTGCCTGCGAACTTATGTGGGGTCGGGCTGTTCGCGCGCCGCCATCTGCTCGACCAGTTCCACGATGCTGCGCCGGAGCTTGGCGTCGGTGATCCGCGTGAAAGCCCGGGTGAGCGCCAAGCCTTCGGAGGTGGCGAGAAAATCCGAAACGTAGGCAGGCGACTGCGCTTCGCTCAATCCTGCCAGCGCGTTCGGGCCGGCCGGTCCACCTTCGAAAAGAAATGAAACCGGCACCTGAAGAATATCGGAAATCTGCTGCAGGCGGCTCGCGCCGATGCGGTTGGTGCCCTTCTCGTATTTCTGAACCTGCTGGAATGTCAGGCCGAGCGCCTCGCCGAGCTTTTCCTGGCTCATGCCAAGCATGATGCGGCGCATCCGCACGCGGCTGCCAACATACTTGTCTACGGGATTTGGGGCCTTGGTCGTCATCTCAAGCTCCACGCCACCGGCACACTACTTATATAACCAGCCAGACCGAATGCGGCGTTCAATCGGCATACGCTGCCTGCTGCGGGATCGTCAAACGTTAGTCATGCACTTGCTGAAGAATTTAGGTTACGGCGGCATTGTGCCGCCCCGGTTCCTCTACGGCATGCCGTGACACGATCTTGAGGTACGGTCGCTTTAGGGCTTTTGTTTCACGCGCCGGCGGATAACGATAACGGTCGATAATGCTACCGCCAGTGCTGCGGGAATATCCCGAACTCGCGAGAAAAGCGTGGCCGGCGCCGGCTTGGGCAACGCGGAATCGAGCACGCCTTCACGCCCCAGTTCCAAATGAGCGATGATGCGGCCGAGCGGGTCGATCACGGCGGAGATGCCGGTGTTCGCCGAGCGGACCAAAGGAAGGCCTTCTTCGACCGCCCGCAATCGTGCCTGCTGCAGGTGCTGGTAGGGGCCGGTCGAGATGCCGAACCAGCCGTCATTGGTCAAGTTGACGATCCAGCCGGGACGGTCGTCCCCCGACAGGATGTCGCCCGGAAAGATCGCTTCATAGCAAATCAGCGGCAGCATGCGCGGTGCGTTCGGCACCGCCATCGTCCGCCGCCGATCACCCGGAATGAACCCGCCGCGCACCTTGGTGATCTGGACGAAGCCGAGCTTTTCCATCGCCGACTGGAATGGAAGATACTCCCCGAACGGCACGAGATGCAGCTTGTCGTAAACCGACAGGATCGTTCCGTCGTGATCGATGACATAGATCGAATTGTAGGCGCGCGTGACCTGCGTTCCGGCAGGCTGGTCGGGCGGGCGGATCGCGCCGGTGACCAGCACCGTTCCCTGCGGCAACAGATTGGCGATCTGCGCCATCGCCTCGGCTTCGCGCGTCAGGAAAAACGGAAACGCGGATTCGGGCCAGATCAGGATGGTGGCGTCGCGGACACCGCTCGACTGCGGTCCGGTCGCGCGGTCCGACAGAGACAGATATTTATCCATCACCATCTGCCGGGCCGAATAATTGAACTTCACGTCCTGCTGCAGGTTCGGCTGCATCAGGCGCAGCTTGACCTTGTCGACGAACTGCGTCGGCTGGCCGGCAAGCCTGAACATGCCGTAGATGCCCATTGCGGAGAGAAGGAGTAGCGAGGCGGCGAGCGCGATCCACGGGCGTCGCGTCACAATACGGTCGTCAGCCAGCACGGCGGGACTCGCAAACACAACGACCGCGATGAACGTCAGACCCCACAGTCCGACCAGTGAGGCGCTTTGTGCCAGCGCGAGCGGCTCGGTCAGCGCATAGCCCAAGGCATTCCACGGAAAGCCGGTCAGGACATGTCCGCGCAGCCATTCGCTGGCCGTGAGCGCGACGGCGAGGCTGAGAATGCGAAACGCATCCGGCGTCCAGATCAGACGCGCCAGCGCAAAGCCGAAGGCCATGAACAGCGCAAGCCCTGCCGGCAGCCCCATCACCGCGAACGGCAGCAGCCATGCAAACGTTTCGGCATCGACGAGAAATGCGTAGCCCACCCAGTAGAGGCCCGCGACGAAATAGCCGAAGCCGAACCACCATCCGCTGAGGGCTGCGGCGGGAATGCCGCCGAGACGTCCGGCGCCCGCGCCGTCGATCAGCCAGACCGCCACCGGGATCGTCAGAAACAGGATCGGCCAGGCGTTGAACGGTTCCATCGCCAGCGCCGACAGCGCGCCCGCGACGAGCGCGATCATCGCGCGCTTCCATCCCCACGACAGGATGATGCCGGCGACAAGAGCGCGGAAAGATGTCATCGGCCGCCGGCGCCGTCGCTGGGTGAGGCTGGATTGGCGTTGTCGTTGGCCTGAGTCTGCGCGGCATCGTTCGCCGCTTCGCGGCGGCGCAATTCCCGGTGGCGCAGGTTGGACCGGTCCTTGTGGGTCCCGATGCGCACGCGCTTGACGCGGCGCGGATCGGCGTCGAGCACTTCGATCTCGAACTCGCCCGGCCCGGAGATGATTTCGCCGCGCACCGGCAGGCGGCCGACCTGCGTCACCAGATAGCCGCCGAGCGTATCGACTTCTTCACCCGCTTCACCGGTGTCGAATTCCTCGCCGACCACCGACTGCACGTCCTCAAGGCTGGCCCGCGCGTCGGCGATGAACGATCCATCGGATTGCCGGACCACGGACGGCGCTTCGTCGCCGTCGTGCTCATCGTCGATCTCGCCGACCACCTGCTCGACGATGTCCTCGATCGAAACCAGACCGTCGGTGCCGCCGTATTCATCGACTACCAGCGCGAGGTGAATGCGCGTGGCCTGCATCTGCGCCAGCAGATCGATGGCGGGCATCGAAGGCGGAACGTAGATCAGCTTGCGCATGATGTCGGCGTCGGACAGTTTCATGCGCAGGTCCACCGAACGCAGATCGAGGCCCGCGGGGAAGGGCTTCTTGCGCTTGGCGTTGACCTCGTCGGGGACCTTCGCCTTCGACGTTATGAACGCGACCAGGTCGCGGATATGGACGAAGCCTTCGGGGTCGTCGAGCGTGTCGTTGTAGACCACGAGGCGCGAATGGGCGGCGCTTTCGAACAGGCTCATCAACTCGCCCAGCGAGATATCACGCTTCACGGCGACGATGTCGCCGCGCGGCACCATAACGTCGGCGATGCGCCGCTCGTGCAGCCCCAGGATGTTGCGCAGCATGGTGCGCTCGACCGTGGTGAAGCTGGTTTCGTCGGGAGTGGTGGCGTCGAGCACCACCTGAAGATCGGCGCGCGCGGAGCCCGCCTTCCATCCGAATAGCGTGCGCAGCGCGCGCATCAGCCATAGTTCGGACGACGGGCGCAGCACCTCGCCTTGTTGCACGGGGACCGGCAGATTGCCCGATCGCTGCTGACCGGGGTGATCGCTGTCGGATTTCTCGGCAAGGGAGTCGGGCACTTCAGTTCACCTGGTCGTCGTGCGCGTAAGGATCGGGAATTCCGAGTTGCGCAAGAATATCCCGCTCGAGATCTTCCATGACCTCGGCATCGTCATCGTTCTCGTGGTCGTAACCTATCAGATGCAGAAAACCGTGCACCGCCAAATGGCTGAGGTGGTGATCGAACGGCTTGTGCTCGGTGTCGGCCTCGCTGCGCGTGGTCTCATACGCAATCGCAATGTCGCCGAGCATCCGGGGCGCATCGCCGCTGGGCGCGCGTTCGGGCTGCAGCGCCGGAAACGACAGGACGTTCGTGGGCTTGTCGATGCCCCGCCAGTTCTTGTTGAGGGTGCGGATACCGGCGTCGTCGGTCAGCATGACCGCGATCTCGGCGTCGCCGGTCTCGGCATCGACCATGGAGGCCGCCGCTTCGATGGCGCGGTGGATGATGCTCTCCGCGCTGCTCTCGCGGGCCCAGCAGTCAGCCGTCACAAGCACCTCGGTTGCGGGAATGTCGGCGGGCGTCATGTCAATAATCTTCGTTGCAACTGTCGATCAACTCGGTTGGTCCCATCGATGCATCAGGGCTTGCCGGTGCCGGGCTGCTTCGGCGCACCCTCATAGGCGGCAACGATCCGCGCCACCAGTTCGTGGCGGATCACGTCCTGCGCGGTGAATTTCACCTGGGTGATACCTTCGACCCCGTCGAGCAGTTTGGCCGCTTCCGCGAGTCCCGACGGCTGGCCGTTGGGCAGATCGACCTGGCTCGGATCGCCGGTGATAATCATGCGGCTGTTCTCGCCAAGCCGTGTCAGGAACATTTTCATCTGCATCGACGTGGTGTTCTGTGCCTCGTCGAGAATGATCGCGGCGTTGGTCAGGGTGCGGCCGCGCATGAATGCCAGCGGTGCGATCTCGATTTCGCCGCTTTGCAGGCCGCGTTCGACGATGCGCGAATCCATCAGGTCGTACAGCGCGTCGTAGATCGGCCTCAGATAAGGATCGACCTTCTCGCGCATGTCGCCCGGCAGGAATCCAAGGCGTTCGCCGGCTTCAACCGCAGGACGCGACAGGATGATGCGATCGACTTCCTTGCGCTCGAACAACTGGCAGGCCTGCGCCACGGCCAGCCATGTTTTGCCGGTGCCGGCGGGGCCAATGCCGAACACGAGTTCGTGCCGCTTCAACGCGCGGATATAGGCATCCTGCGCTGCGGTTCGCGCCCGCACGGGGCGCTTGCGCAGATTGATTTCCTCGAACTGCGATTTTGCGCTCTTCGGATCGAATTCGAACAGCGAGCCTTGGGCAATGACGGCGCGGATCGCGCCTTCGACATCGCCCTGCGCCACGTCCTGGCTGCGCACCGCCTGCTCGTAGAGCATCTCAAGCACCCGCCGCGCAGCGTCGCAGCCGTCGCGCGATCCGGCGATGGTGATGTGATTGCCGCGCGAGTCGGCGACCACGCCGAGCCGGCGCTCGATCAAAGCGAGGTTTTGTCCGTAGGGACCGACCAGGGCGGAGGCGGCGCCATTGTCGTCAAAGGCAACGACGATCTGGGCTTCGTGCGGGGTCTGAACGTCGTGCTTGCGGCTGGGGGCGAGTGTCGGCGAATCCGATGCGCTTTTTGGCAAGGGTTCAGACTCCGGAGGTCATGGCGGACGGGGGATGGGCGGCTTGGGAAATGGACGCGACGCGCGACGGCGCGGGATCGGCAAGCGCGCCGATCAGGCTATAGCGTTCGAGGCTGTCGATGGTGACAGGCAGCACCTGGCCGACGATATCGGGCGAGGCCATGACGTGAGCGGGCTGAAGATAAGCAGTGCGTCCGACGATCTGACCCGGATTGCGCGCAGCGCGTTCGAACAGCACATCGACCGTCTTGCCGATCGCCGCCGCATTGAAAGCGGCCTGCTGGCTGTCGATCAACTCCTGGAGCCGCGCCAATCGCTCGTCCATTAGGGTGGTCGTCACCGTCTCCTGCATATCCGCGGCCGGTGTTCCCGGCCGGGGCGAATACTTGAACGAATAGGCGCCAGCGTAGCTGATTTGGCGGACCAGCGCGAGTGTTGCCGAAAAGTCTTCTTCGGTTTCACCGGGAAATCCGACAATAAAATCTGATGAAAATGCAATGTCTTCGCGCACCTTGCGGAACCGCTCGACGGTGCGGGCATAATCGGCGGCGGTATGTTTGCGGTTCATCGCCTCCAGAATGCGGTCGGAGCCGGATTGCACCGGCAGATGCACGAACGGCATCACGGCGGGAATGTCGCGGTGGGCCTCGATCA
>JAGVII010000256.1 GCA_020056155.1 Afipia sp. | reverse complement strand
CTTAACGAAGACATCCGCAACGCGGTTGCCTTCAACAAGGATCAGGTTCTGCAGCCTGGCCTCGGCGTGCGCATGTTCGCCAACGTGAAGTACTGATCTATCGTCATTGCGAGCGTAACGAAGCAATCCAGAAATAATGAAGCTGGATTGCTTCGTCGCTTCGCTCCTCGCAATGACGGAAAAATTGCGGCGCCTTTTAAGCTAAAGCGCCCGCGCAAATGTCCAGTCCGGCCGGATGGCGCCGCTGACGCCTTCGAAGGCGCCGTCGGCCAGTTCGTGTACCAGAAGCCGCGCGTGATCGACCGGTCCCGGCATCGTCGCCCGCCCCTTCGGGATCCGCTTGAAGCCTGCGCGGCTGTAATACGGCTCGTCGCCGACCAGCAGCACAAGCCGATGACCCTTCGCCTTCGCATCCTTCAAAGCGCGTTCGAGCAGCGCGCGCCCGACGCCGCGATCGCGGAACGGAGGCTCGACCGTCAGCGGCCCGAGCAGCAGCGCGGGCGTATTGCCGACACAGACCGGTAACTGCCGCACCGAACCGACCATCAGCGTGCCGATCCGCGCGGTGAACGACAGGTCGAGCAGATGATCGACATGCTCGCGCAGCCGATAGGCGCTAAGCGCGTAACGGCCGGGGCCGAACGTGCGTTCGTGCAGGCGCTCGATGGCCTGCGCGTCGCCGGGGGTCTCGGCCAATATGGTCAGGGAAAGATCGGACATATCAGACGCGCAGATAGCATCTGGCGCGGGCACGGTCCATTGCCGAGACCGGCATATTTAGATCCAGTCCTCGGTCAAAGGCCTGTTGTCCAGCACTTCCGCGATCCGCGCCCGCGTGCCGCGGGTGGTCTCCGGCGGCAGTTCGGCCACGGCGAAGAACCCGCACGCCACAATCTCGTGGTTGGGCTCCGGCATCCGGTCCTGCCGGAACTGGCGCACGACATAGACCGCGACATGGTCGCGCGGCGACACCCGGCGGTTGAAGAACAGGCCATGCAGCAGCGGCTCGCCGGTCATCTCGATCCGGCCCTCTTCGATCAGTTCTCGCTTGAGCGAACTCAGAAAAGTCTCGCCGGTCTCGACGCCGCCGCCAGGCAGATGCCAGCCCGAGACGTAGCTGTGCTTGACCAGGAATACCCGGTTCTCGCCATCGAGCACGACCGCGCGCACGCCAAGCGTCATCCCCCGCGCGAACCGCGAATAGAAATGAAAGACGCGCCGGAGCAACGGCTCGAACTTCACGCGAAAGTTTGGGGTGTCACTGGTCAAAATCAGTCCCGAAATCCAGGATGCCGTCATGGCCGGATTTATTCCAGCCGTCCACATGCTGCACGCCTTGCAAACCATCAAGGAAGACGTGGATGCCCGGGTCAAGAGGGCGTTCACGCCCGGGCATGACGATGTGCGGCATTCTGAGTACCATGACATTTAGAGACAACGCATGTAACAGACGTTCATGACATCATTCGTGCTGGCGCATCTGTCCGATCCGCATCTCGGCCCGATGCCGCGGCCGCGCCTGCGTGAACTCGCGGGCAAGCGCGCGATCGGATATCTCAACTGGCAGCGCAAGCGGCATATGATCCATCGCCGCGACGTGCTCGGCGAACTCGTCGCCGACATGCAGGCCCAGCGCCCCGATCACATCGCGGTTACGGGCGATCTCGTCAACATCGCGCTGCCGCTCGAGTTCACCGAGGCCCGCAAGTGGCTGGAAAGCGTCGGCACACCGGATCAGGTGTCGCTGGTGCCGGGCAACCACGACGCCTACGTGCGCGGCATCCGCGAGCATTTCCCCTATTCGTGGGCCGACTATTTTCGCGGCGACGGCATCGCGGCAAGCAGCGATACGGCGTTTCCCTACCTGCGCCGGCGCGGCCCGCTGGCGCTGCTCGGCGTATCGACCGCGGTCCCCACCGCGCCCTTCATGGCGACCGGACGGCTCGGCCAGCAGCAGCGCGGCGATCTCGAAAAGCTGCTGCAGCAACTGGCTTCCGAGAGCCTATTCCGCGTACTGATGATTCATCACCCGCCGGTGACGTCGCCCGGACGATGGGCAGCGCGGCTGCGCGATTCCGATGAACTGCTGGATTTGATCGCGCGCTACGGCGTCGATCTGGTTCTGCACGGCCACGATCATCGCCACGCCACCATCTGGCTCGACGGGCCGCGCGGGCGCATTCCGGCGATCGGCGTCCCGTCGGCCTCCGCGATGGCGCACGGGCACAACCATCCCGCCGCCTACAATCTGTTTTCAGTTGAACGCGCCAATAACGCATGGCGCTGCGATCATCGCGTGCGCGGATTCACCGACGGCACGCTCGGCGAGATCAAGGATGAGCGGCTGATCTAGATTCCGCGAAGCGCCATCACCAGCGCGAAGCCGAACAGCGCGGCAAGCCCCGCCGCGAATCCGAACGCGAATGTCCACACCGCGCTGCGGCGTTTCGCGGGCGCAGCCGTGGAAACCGCAGTGGCTGAAACCGGTGCCGGTACAGTTGCCGGCGCCGGCGTCACCACCATCGCGTGCTCGCGTTCGATCAGGCGGCGCGCGATATAGTCCGTCACCGCATCGACCATCACCGGGATGTCGTGGGATTCGGCGATCACGATGCGGCCGAACCGGGTGTCCTGGGTGAAGCGATAGATGCGCTTGTCGCGGCCCATCGCGATATGCGCCACGGCGTCGATCCACAGCCGCGGCGTGTCGCCCTG
>JAGVII010000849.1 GCA_020056155.1 Afipia sp. | reverse complement strand
CGGGCTTTCCGAAACTTGAATCGCCCGAGCCGTTTTCATCTGCGTCAGATTCTTGTGCTCGTCGTAATTCAGAATCTGCGCCCCCATGGTGATGAGGAAGGGGCAGGGGTAGCCCATGGATCCCTTATTGGCGTCTCCCAGCATGCTGGCGGCTTGATGCAGGTCGAACTGCTTCGGATAACCTTGCGCCGAATGCGCACGCACACAGACCGCATCCCCGTCTGGCGAGCGCAGGGTGATGCCGAGCCTGCCCACCGAGGCCACGGTGTCACGGATAATCATCTGGTAGCGCAATGCCTGTCCGTCGTCATAGCAGACCGGATCGGCTGATTGTTGTGCGGGACTCAGCATGGTCCGCACCCAGGCCATGAGATCTTCCGCCCCCCAGATCCGCTCGAACTGGTAATACGTCTTGAGTTTGGATACCTGGGCATCGCGCAAGGCGATGATGCGTTCCAGCGTGCGGTATTCCACATCCTTCACCGGCATCGTGACAGACAGCAGCACCCGGTAGCGTCGCATCACGCTAGGACGCGAGCTGACGGGCGGAACAAGGGATGCCTTCCTGTAATGGGCGGAACGCTCAGCTGTCATGCGCTCGATCAATGACCGCTGGGCGTCGTCCTGCAACAATTCGGGGCGCACCACATTCTTAAAACCGTTCAGGAAGACATCAATATCCGGGCTTCCCCACAACTGAACCTGCACCCCGGCTCCGGCTGGCATGTCCCGGTAGATTTCCTGAATCAGGCGCGACATGTCGTCTGTAGCGCCTGTTTGCGGGTTCATTTCGATGGCGTAGCCAATCGCCTCGATGCTGCCTTCTGCCTCGCCCTCAATGGCGAATAATTTCTCGGTCTCCCAATACCCCGTCCAGGGCAAGAGATCAGAGAAGCGGTTGTAGTCCTGCCGCGTGGTGAAGTGGTTCTCGTCCGCCACCGGGGATGGCGTCGCAAGTTCGTCCTCACGCGTCAGCCACGATTTGAGCGAAACAAATGGTTGCGCCAGCGCGGACATCATGGATTTCCGCCCCCCTGAACCGATACGCCGGGCATCGCGTCCGCTGCTTCCGGACGTTCCTCTTCCGGCTTTTCCTTACCCCTGAGCGGGAACACCGGCTTGTACGCGTCACGAATCTGCTGATGGTTGGTTTCGATCAGCCACTTGCCCTGGTGGACCACGGTGTAGAGATAGTGCTGATCATGCAGATCACCTTCCGTATCCTCCCAGGGAGCGATCCACACCCGTAGCACCAACGGTGCCATGCGAATCGGATCGCCGCTGTTCGGCGTCGCCAGGTCGCGTGGGGAGAAGTAGCCAAGAGGCGGCAACGTCGCGTCATCCCTTGAACCCTTGCTGCTAGCATCCTGAGAAGGTTTATCTTGGGATTTCGGTTGTTGCTGTCCCGGCAAGGCATCAGCCAGAGAGTTCGCGTAAATGCCGGAAACCGACGTGCAGATCACCCCATCGGGGGCCTTGCAAGCCAGTTCCGATTTAGAGCCAGAGAGTCCGGAGAATGAAGAACAGCCCGCAGCCAGCAAGGTCACGGCGGCGAGCGACAGATACCCGATTTTCATTGTGTACCTCCCTGCACATTGGCCGCGGCAGGCTTCTTCACGGCATCAAGCCAGGTGGAAATCCGCGCGGCAGCCGCAGCCCCCGGCATGGTTCGGCCATCACTCGCCACCAAGAAAGGTGTGCCGCTAACCCCCAACTTCTCAGCCAGAGGCAGAACCGCTTGATGCGGCGCCTCACAGCCCTTGGTCTTTTTGGGAACCGTGCCATCAAGCATCAGGGCGGACCAGGCGGCCGAGCGATCCTTGCTGCACCAGACCGCATCGGCCTTCGCGCGCGAATCAGGATGAAGCTGCTCCAGTGGCATGAGGAAGGTGTAGACCGTCACGTCATCCACTTTCGCCAGCTCCTGCTCGAGCTTCTTGCAGTATGGACAGTCCGGATCCGAGAAAACGGCGAGCGCCCGCCGACCCTGGCCATGCACGTTCTTGATCGCGTGTTGCAGCGGGAGTGAGGCGAATTCGACGGCAGGTGACGTCGGCTGCGCAGCCTCGGCTTCGGAGGTGATGTCCTCCTGCTTCTCCATGTCGAACATGCGCCCGAAAATGAAATACCGCCCCGACTCTTCCACGAAAGCGACATTGCGGCCCATCACGACTTCGTAGATACCCGGCAGCGGGGTGGGGGAAATCGTTCCGAAGCGTGTCTTCGGGTACATCAACCTCAGATTGCGCTGGACCGCGATCTGATCGTTTGCACGTGCAGCACCACCGGCATCCATCACGGCCGCATCTGCGGCCACAATATTCACGCTTTGAGGCGCCAGAACAGTGTTTCCTTCCACATCCTGAGCTAGCGCAAATCCCGGCATGCAGGACAGAATCAACAGTTGGGGCAACAGGGTTTTCATTCTGGTTTGGGGTCTCATGTTCTTTACCGCCTCTCGATACTCTGGCCGCGCGTCAGCACCACGTCGACCACGCGGCCGCCGTCCACTTCAATCACCGGGAAAACCTGTTCGGCCAGCTTGATGTAATACTTCGAGAGCTGTGACATCGCGCTGCCAACGCCGGATGCCAGTCCAGCCTGCAACTCCTTGCCGTCAGTCACCGTGCTGGTGGAACCCAGCGGTGAGGTAGATACAGTGCTCGAAGATTCCTTGAACGCTTGCCCGATGCCTGAGCCAATCCCTGCGAGGAAGGCATTCGCCAGCGCCTGCCCCTGCTTGGAAACCAGCCTTCCACGCATCCCGGCCTTGCCATCCTCACCGGCTACATACCCTTTAAGCGATACGTCAACCGCCCCGCCTTTCTGGTCGATGCACGACAGGCGATCCGTCCTGATATATGCACGCTCAGAAGATATGTCGCCGTAGCCATTGGCCGTGACCACGCAATCCTTCATGTCGGCCATGTAGCGATTGGGCAACTGGGCTGGATCGAGCACCCGCATAAGAACCGGATGCGGATTGTTTTGCGCCTGTCCACCCGTCGGCGCATCGAGACCCGCCAGTAACACCACGCGCATGAACGTCCCGGCAGGAAGATAGTTCTCAGCCGATGTCTTCTCTTCCTTGGATGGGGCGGACGACATGCCGGCGGCTTGTGGCTGCGCCTGCGGTGCGGCAGGCGCAGCCACCGTCGAATCGGAAACTTCGAGCGTGAACGCGCGCTTCACAACGGGCTGCATCGACGCATTCGGATCCATGCCAGGCTGCGCGAACTGCCCAGGCCTTCCAGGAGGCGGTGGGGGAGGCGGCGGCAATGCTGCCGACCTCATGGGTTGCAGCGGGCGTAAATTGCCGCCGGGCTGAATTACTGCTGCCAGGGGAGGCATCGGCACTTCGCTGATTCCTGCTCCGGCGGTGCCTTGCATGGATCCACCACTGCTTTGTGGGATATTCACCATGTTTTGCTTGATCGCAGCAATTTCCTTATTCAGCGCCTCGATCTTTGATGCTTCGTTCGCCCTCCAAACATCCTTGTCGTTCAGCTGCTGACCAGGAACAGCCATGAGACTGACCTGTTCAGGCTT
>JAGVII010000475.1 GCA_020056155.1 Afipia sp. | reverse complement strand
GTGTCCGGATGCTAAGTGCAATCCCATGACAGAGTTGGGCCAAAACAACGCAGCCTTGGTGCTGTTTTCCGGCGGACAGGATTCCGCGACATGCCTGGCGTGGGCGCTGGCGCGCTTTGCGCGCGTCGAAACCATCGGATTTTCCTACGGCCAGCGTCACGCCGTCGAGCTGGAGAGCCGGGCGAAACTGATCGCCGGCATGATGGCGCTGCGGCCGGAATGGGCATCGAAGCTGGGTGAAAGCCACACGCTGGATATTCCGACTCTCGGCGACATTTCCGAAACCGCGCTGACCCGCGACACGGCGATCGAAATGGGCGAGGGCGGCCTGCCCAACACCTTCGTTCCCGGCCGCAATCTGGTGTTCCTGACCTTCGCCGCCGCGCTCGCTTACCGGCGGGGCATCACCCACATTGTCGGCGGCATGTGCGAGACGGATTTCTCCGGCTATCCCGACTGCCGCGACGAGACGATCAAGGCGCTCAATGTCGCGCTTAACCTCGGCATGGCGCGTCCGTTCGAACTGCACACACCGCTGATGTGGCGCGACAAGGCCGACACCTGGGCGCTAGCGGACGAACTCGGCGGCAGGGGACTGGTCGATCTCATCGTCGAACACTCCCACACCTGCTATCTCGGTGAGCGCGGCGCGCTTCACGATTGGGGCTATGGCTGCGGCGAATGCCCCGCCTGCACCCTTCGCGCCAGGGGCTGGGCGGCTTACGCTGCTCATGCCGTTCCCGAAGCGCAATGACACTCATTCAACGCCTTCGCGCGGAAGGCTTTGTATTCCTTGCCGCCTATATCGCCTGCATCCCGGTCGCGAACTGGCTGATCCAGCATGTCGGCACGGTGTGTCCGCCGAACGGACCTTGCCTTATTCCGGTGGCGCCAGGCCTGATGGCTCCGAGCGGGGTGCTGATGGCCGGACTCGCGCTGGTGCTGCGCGATCTCGTGCAGCGTCGGCTCGGCGTGACATACGGACTGGCGGCGATCGGAGCAGGGACCGCGCTCTCGGCGGCGCTGGCCCCAGCGCCGCTGGTGGTGGCGTCGGCGGTCGCGTTCCTGTTGTCGGAACTGGCCGACTTCGCGGTCTACACCCCGCTGCAAAGGCGCGGGCTTGTGCTCGCCGTGGCGGCGAGCAGCCTTGTGGGACTCGTGGCTGACTCGCTGCTGTTTCTGTCGCTCGCCTTCGGCAGCCTCGACTTTCTGTGGGGGCAGATCGTCGGCAAGGCTGCGATGGTGCTGCTGACGCTGCCGGCGATCCGCTGGCTGCGCAACAGGGACGAGCGGCTGGGCGTCGCGTAGTCTCAGCGCCCCTTGAAATCGGCCGGCCGCTTTTCGAGGAATGACGCAAGACCTTCGCGGAAATCCTGCGTCCGCATCAAGGGCAGCAGTTGCAGGAAGACGTGGTGGACATGATCGTTGAAATTCTCCGAAAGCCCGACCCGCATCATTCGCTTGGCCGATTGAACCGCCAGCGGTGCGTTGGCGGCGATCTCGGCCGCAAGCGCGCGGGCGCGCGGCATCAACTCGGCGTCGGGGACGACGTGATTGGTCAAGCCCATCTCGAGGCTTTCCCTGGCCGACAGCGTACGTCCCGTGAAGATGATCTCGGCGGCCTTCGCCCAGCCGAGCATGCGCGGCAGAAACCATGTGCCGCCTGACTCAGGCACGATACCGCGCTTGACGAAGGCGGCCGCGAATTTCGCGCTCTCGGCCATGATGCGGATATCGCAACCCAACGCCGTATCCATCCCGTAACCGGCTGCGGCGCCATTGAGCGCGCAGATCGTTGGCTTTTCCATGTTGAACAGGATCGTCGGAGGCGCTGTCTTGAGGTCGAGGGTCGTTCGCGCGCCGTCGGCGTCATTCTGCGAACCGATTCCGCTGCCGCTCGATGCACTGGCCACATCAAGGCCCGCGCAAAAGGCGCGTCCCGTCGCTGTGAGGATGACAACACGCACGGCAGGATCGTTGTCCGCCTGCAGGAGCAATTGACCGAGTTGCTCCAGCATCGGGCGCGAGATTGTGTTCAGCCGCTCCGGCCGATTGAGTGTGATGGTCGCGACATTGCCGTCAACCGCATAGAGCACTTCCGGCTCTGCGAGATGTGATTCCGGCACTTTCTCGGGCTTCGGCATTTTGGCATTTCCTCATTTTTTCTGCGCGCAGGTAAGATCAAAAGCTACCCCCGCGCAACCGTCGGACGCCGCTCGGCTGCCTTGCGCGCGATCTGGCAGCCGCATAGGCTCGGCAAGCCGCACACGGGAGAAGCGCAATGATGAAGCTCAAGCCGAACTGCGAATGCTGCGACAAGGATCTGCCGCCAGAGTGCGGCGAGGCGGTAATCTGCACGTTCGAGTGCACGTTCTGCGCGACCTGCGCAGATACCGTATTTGGCGGCGCGTGCCCGAACTGCGGCGGAAATTTCGTCCCGCGCCCGATCAGACCTGCTGCGATGTTGCGGAAGTATCCCGCATCGACCGAGCGTCACCTGCGCGAACAGCCGTGTCTGGCCAAGGCAGGTTGAGCATGATCCGGAAAAGCGGGAACCGGTTTTCCGATAAGATCATGCCTAGCGATTATCTGTCCGCGGATGTTGCTGCCGCCACTCGCGCGGCGGTGTGAACGATCCGGCCCACAATCCGCGTTTCGCGGATTTCGCCTCGTCCTGCTGCGCGCCATAGACATTCGCCACGCCCGACGTCATGGCCCAGCCCTGCCGGACCATCCAGCTGTTGATGTCGGTGCCGTCGGGCAGGGTGCAGGTGGCCAGCGAGCGCCCATACCTGTCGGTGGCTTTCGGCTGGCACGTCAGGTCGCGGCCGCGCACGCGGCTTCGCAGTTGAGCAGAGGCTTGCCGTCCGCAGGGCCAGTCGCGGCCCTGGGCATCCAGACACATCTGATCGAGTTCGGGTGCATCGATATCGACGAGTCGAATACGCGTCCCGGAGATTGTCAGTGTATCGCCGTCAGCGACAAGAGCAT
>JAGVII010000283.1 GCA_020056155.1 Afipia sp. | reverse complement strand
CGGCAGCACGGGTTGCGGGATCGCGGCCTGTGGTTGCGCTGCGGGTTCGGCGGCCGGCCGTCTGCCGCCGGTGAAGCGTTCGATCACGGATTTCACCGCGTCGCGTGTCTTCCGGTCCTTCAGTGAATCGAGCAGCGGCGCCGACGCCGGGGAGCGGCGGATCAGCGAAGTCGAATCCGGGAAAATCAGCGGATCGTCCCACGGGCCCTGCACCACAAATGGCAACTGGAACGCCGGCGGCGCATCGCTTGCCACCACAAGGCTGGCGACGCCCTTCAGATCGTACTCGCGCAACGGCACCGAGGCGGTGCCGGTCAGCAGCACGCGCGTGGTGGGGCCTTCGATCCGCGCGTCTTCGGCGGTGGCGACGCCATCGTTGAATCGGATCGCGATGTTCAGCGAATTGAACGGCGTCGAGCCGCTGCGGAAATTGCCCGCGCCTGACAGCGGGCGGCGTTCCAGGCGCTTGAGAAGCTGTTCGACATTGAGTCCGCCGATCGCGCCGTCTTGCCCGGTCAGCGTCGCGGTGCCGTCGAGCGATTGCGCCAGCGTAAACGGACTGGCGCCCTTGGCTTCAACCGCGAAACTGAGATTGCCGCGGCCGCTCAGCCGGCTGACGCCGAACAGTTCCTGAACGCTGCTCGCCAGATCGACATCGGTGAACTGGAACTGGGCTTTGACCTCCGCTGCCGCGTCGGCGCGGGTCACGCCCAACGATCCCTTGAGGATGCCGCCGTAAATCTGCGCTTCGCCGATGCTGAGCGCCAGCGTTCCGTTGCGCATGTTGGCGCCGAGCGCGGTGCGGCCGAGCTTTGAACTGCCGATGGTGACCTTCGCCGCCGACAGCCGCATATCGAGATCGGTGGCGGAGAGGCCGCGCAGGTCGAACAGCTGCCGGTTCCAGTCGCGCGCGCCGCTGGCCAGCAGACGGACGGTGTCGATGTAGGGCGTGAAATCGAGGGCATCGGCGGCAAGGGTGGCCTGCACCGTCTGGCGGTCGTTGTTGCTGTAGGTGATGACGCCTTCGGCGGTGTTGCCGTCCAGTTCCAGGTTGACGTTGGTCAGCGCGATCGATTCGCCGACCACGTTGGTGCGGGCCTTGAGCGAGAATCGTCCGAAGCCACCGGTGCCCGGAGGAGACTGCCCCGCCCAGCGCATCGCATTGCGCAGCGACGGGCTGTCGGCACTGAGCGTGCCTTCCATCATCAGGCTGGTGCGGTGGGCAACCGCGCCGTCGAATGCGAATTTCAGCGGCGCGCTGGCGACACGGACCTTGATGCCGGAACGGTCGCCGGACAGCGCGGCGATGAAATCGGTGATGCTGAGGCTGCCGTCGACGAGTTCATTGCGCCAGGTGAACTGGCCGGTGGCGGCAAACGAGCGCGAGATCGACGGCCATGCCAGCGACAGGTCGATGCCGTTCACGGTCTCGGCGATGTCGCGGTCATCGTGCTGGTAGGTAAGGACGCCGTTCTTGATACGGATTTCCGAGAACGTCACAGGGCTGTCGATGCCCGGCTTGATGGAGCGTGCCAGCGTCTCGATGATGGTCGACCAGTTGCTGCGGCCATCGGCGTTGCGCCTCACGTTGATCCGAGGGTCCTGCAACGTCACGTCCGCGATTTCGTAACGCCGCATCAGCAGCGGCAGCAGGCGCAGGTTCGCCGTCAGTTCATCGACGGTGAGGGGCTCGTCGGCGATACCGCTGCCGTGCGAACTCGCGCCTTTCAGTCCGACCTGCCGCAACGTGATGGCGCTGCCGGGGAAGATCGATACGCGCACGTCGCCGTTGACCTTCAGGTCGAGGCCGGTCGCGGCGCGAATCTGTTTTTCGACAGAAAGCCGCACGGCGTTCGGGTCGATCATCCAGGAAATGGCGATCAGGCCGATCAGCGCGGCAGCAAGAAATGCCGCGATCGGCATCCCCAGGCGCTTTATTCCTTGGGCCATCGTCAATGAGTTCATCCGGTAAGTTTGCGGTCTGCAGGCGCCGGCAGGTTTCCCGCCGCGGCGCAGG
This sequence comes from Afipia sp., assembly GCA_020056155.1. Lineage (GTDB taxonomy): Bacteria > Pseudomonadota > Alphaproteobacteria > Rhizobiales > Xanthobacteraceae > Afipia. The sequence goes on along the minus strand of JAGVII010000283.1, from coordinate 2,192 downwards.
CTGCAACTTGATTGCTTTTCTTGACGCTTTCAAGGCCATCCGAAGCCTTAAAGCCATCAATCGCGCCTTAAAACCCAAGGTATTCAACGGTGTCGGGACAATGACGCCACGGGCGGGACGCCGCGCCGCGATTGACGCGCCTTGAAGATTCCGCCTAATAATCGCCCCAAGTCTAATCGCCCCAACTGTCCGGGTCCGAAGTTCGCTTCGCTCCTATGCGCGTTCCGGCCCGCCCGCCATTTTCCTCCATCAGGTTGCACCCTCATGAACAAGGTTTATCCCGACGCGAAATCCGCGCTCGACGGCGTTGTCAAAGACGGCATGATGATCATGTCCGGCGGTTTCGGCCTCTGCGGCATCGCGGAGACCCTGTCCGACGCCTTGCGCGAAACCGGCGTCAAGAACCTGACGGTCGTCTCGAACAATGCCGGCGTCGATGGTATCGGCCTCAGCCGGCTGCTGGAAACCCGCCAGATCAAGAAAATGATCTCGTCCTATGTCGGCGAAAACAAGCTGTTCGCGCAGCAGTACCTCGCAGGCGAACTCGAACTCGAGTTCAACCCGCAGGGAACGCTGGCCGAGCGCATCCGCGCCGGCGGCGCGGGCATCCCGGCGTTCTTCACCAAGACCGGCGTGGGCACGCTGATCGCGGAAGGCAAGGAAGTCCGCGAGTTCAACGGCGAGAAGTACATCATGGAGACCGGCCTCGTTGCCGATCTCGCCATCGTGCACGCATGGAAGGGCGATACCGCCGGCAATCTCGTTTATCGCAAGACCGCCCGCAACTTTAACCCGATGATGGCGACCGCCGCGAAGGTCACCATCGCGGAAGTCGAGCATCTGGTGCCTGCGGGCGAGATCGATCCCGATCACATCCACACCCCCGGCATTTTCGTGCAGCGCATGATCGCGGTCGATCCGAAGCTGAAGCGGATCGAGCAGCGCACCCTGCGCAAGCGCGCGTAACTGATTTCCAGAGGAGAGTTCCCATGGCCTGGACCCGTGAACAGATGGCAGCGCGCGCCGCGAAGGAATTGCGCGACGGCTATTACGTCAATCTCGGCATCGGCATTCCGACGCTGGTGTCCAATTACATCCCGGCGGGCGTCGATGTCGCGCTCCAGAGCGAAAACGGCATGCTCGGCATGGGCCCGTTTCCGTATGAGGGCGAGGAAGATCCGGACCTCATCAACGCCGGCAAGCAGACGGTGACCGAACTGCCTGACACCAGCTATTTCTCCAGCGCGGATTCGTTCGCCATGGTGCGCGGCGGCCATATCGACCTGTCGATTCTCGGCGCGATGCAGGTTGCCGAAAACGGCGATCTCGCCAACTGGATGATCCCCGGCAAGATGGTGAAGGGCATGGGCGGCGCGATGGATCTCGTCGCCGGCGTCAAGCGCGTCGTCGTGGTGATGGAGCACTCCGCCAAGGACGGCCCGAAGCTGCTGCATCGCTGCAACCTGCCGCTGACCGGCGAGCGTGTCGTCGATATGGTCGTCACGGATCTGGCGGTGTTCACCATCGACAAGCACGGCACCGACGGCATGGCGCTGATCGAACTCGCCGATGGCGTTACCCTCGATGACGTGAAGGCGAACACCGAGGCGACCTTCCGCGTTGCGCTGAAGAACGCTTGAGTGACTTGACGCTATCGTCGCCCGAGAAGGCCGGGATTTTGCGCGAACGGCGATTGCGAACGCATGTCGGTGTCGAAGGTCGCGGACGGCTGCACGTAACCGGCTGAAAGCGACAGACTGATATTCGAAGTCGGTTTGAATTCGATTCCAGCGTTGATGCTGGTGGCAAGCGTGCTGCTCTGCTCGAAGCCGGGCGTGACGAGCGATGTAAATACGTCGGGCGCCGTTCGAAGCGAACTGACGCCTCCGAAGAATGTGACCGGCGTATCGCCGAGGCTCTTGAAGCTGTAGGCGTATTGCGCGCCGTCGGACGACAACCCGCTGCCGCCGGTAAACGCGCTCGCGCCAAAGCCGCCGGTGAATGAATTTACCGGTATGCTGTAACTGCTGAACGAAAAGCCTTTGCGGAAGCCGTCCTCGTCCGGCGTACTTCCCCAATATTGCGTCGTGGTTTCGCCACCGAGTCCGAAAGGTCCACCCGGAATCCAGTACCGGATTGGCGCCACCTGGGCCTGAGCGGCAGGCGCCGTCAGATACAGCACGGCAGCGAGG